>CAZCPK010000005.1:0-27384 GCA_964500755.1 uncultured Anaerolineales bacterium | reverse complement strand
AACCCCGCGGACGCGACCGAGGGCGATTTCGCCACGCTCTCCGCCGCCATCGCGCTCTACGCCGGCGCCATCGTCGCCCCGAGCGACGCGCTGGTGCTGGAGCAGGCGGAGCGCCTGGAGGACGCGGTCGAGGTCACGGCCCGCCGGCAGTACACGCGCCGCGACCTACCCTTCCCCTACGACGGCACGCTGGATCTGGTCAAGGGGGCGCTGAACCGGCTGTACGCCTACAGCGAGGAATTTCGGCATAAGGTGACGCAGCGCGGCGTGCGCATCACCACCTGGACCGAGGTGCCGCGGCAGAGCGGGCTGGGCGGCTCGTCGCTCTTCGTCCTGCTGGCGTTGGGCGGCCTACGCGTCCACTACGACCTGGATCCCTACGTCCACAACGACTACCTGCTGGCGGAGTTGACGCAGCGCGTCGAGGCCCAGGAGTTGGGCATCACCTGCGGCTACGCCGACCGCTACACGCCGCTCTTCGGGGGGCTGGGCTACATCGACTACCGGGGCAAGCTTCAGCAGCGTCCGCTCCACGAGGAGCCCTACGCGACCTACGAGCGACTCGACGGCTACCTCCCACCCCAGGGGCTGCCGCTGGTCGCGATCTCCACGGGCGTGCAGCACGACTCCGGCGACGTCCACGGGCGCATGCGGCCCCGCTACCTGCAGGAACACGAGCAGTGGGCGGAGAGCGGCGGCGAGATGCCGCCGATGGTGCAGTTTATGGTCGGCGCGTGGGAGACGGCGTGGCAGGGCAAGCAGGCGCTCCTGCGCGGGGATCTGACAGCCTTCGGCGCGCTGATGAACCGCAACCACCGACTGGTCGACGCCATGATGCAGTACTGTGGCTTCTGTGACGGCGCCGGGTGGGCCAACAACCGCTTTATCGACGTAGCGCTGGAAAGCGGTGCACTGGGCGCCAAGCTGACCGGCGCGGGGGGCGGCGGCTCGGTCTTTGCGTTGGTACGACCCGGCGAGGAAGCCCGTCTCGAGGCAGCCTGGCAAGCGACGGCGGAGAGGGCCGAGCTGCCGAACGCGCGCATCTTCCGACCGCAGCTGGCCTATCAGGGGCTGCAGATTGTCGAGAGTCCGTGAGGCCCGCGGCAAACGTTGAAACGTTTGAATGTCCCAACGTCCTAACGTTGTTTCCATTAAAGTTGAAAGCGTACACTTATATCAAATGAAAGACTTTGACGTATGCAAGGTGTGATTCTGGCCGCCGGCAAGGGCTCGCGTTTGCACCCCATCACCGTGGCGCGGTCCAAGGCGATGCTGCCCATCCTGGGACGGCCCATCGTGGAGCGGGTGATGGAGCGGCTGCTGGCCCACGGCGTCGACGACTTCGTCCTGGTCATCAGCCCCGACGACCGGGAGATGACGCGCTACTTCCGGCGGGAGTCGCCGCTGGCGGCGGACGTGCGCTTCGTCTACCAGCCGGAGCGGCTGGGGATGGCGCACGCACTGCAGCAGGCAGCACCGCTGATTGAGGGCGACTTCGTGCTCTCGGCCTGCGACAATCTGGTGGCGGAGGATCACGTAGGGCGGCTGCTGCACACGTGGCGGTCGGATCGGCAGCCCAACGCGGTGCTGACGTTGATGCCGGTCGAGCCGGAGCGGTTGGGCAGCGTGGGCATCGTCGAGTTGGACGGCCCCTGGGTGACGCGCATTGTGGAGAAACCCGCGCCCGACGAGGCGCCTTCGGAGATCTCCAGCCTGCCGCTCTACGTCTTCTCCCGACGAATCCTGGACTATCTGCCCGAGGTGCCGCGCTCGCCCCGGGGCGAGTACGAGCTGCAGGACGCCATCCAACTACTTATCGACCGGGACGGACACGTGACGGGGGTACAGACTCACCGGCGGTTGACGCTGACCAACGCGGCGGATCTGCTCGCTATCAACCGTCACTACCTGACCCACGGCGTCGGGTGTCCGCAGCTAGCGCCGCAGACCGTCGGCCCGCGCACGCGGCTGGTCACACCACTGCGCATCGAGTCGGGCACGGTGATCGGCGCCGACTGCACCGTCGGGCCGCACGTCTACGTCGAGCGCGCCTGTCACATCGGCGCCGGGGTCACGCTGCGCAACGCGGTCGTGCTGCGGGGCGCTTCCGTGAGCGCGGGGGCGACAATCACGGATCGTGTGGTATCCTAGGGCCACGCGTTGCCTACACAGCTCGTCCGACATCAACGGATTAAGCGGATGGAACGGATGAAATCCGCTTGATCCGTTGGCTCTTTTGGACTTCGCAGGATCAGACCGAAAACTTAACCACGGATTTCACAGATTTACACAGAAACTAACCCACTACCCGGTAGGTTTCCTTGGCGACTGAAAGTCACCTATTCCGGCTAAAGCCAGAGAGTCTATCTGAAGAGTAAACGTTCAGGTGATTGAACTATGGGACACTGATCGACACAGATTGCACAGATTTTTTCCCTCAAGTGCCCAGTAAGGCTCGTGGATGGCCTCAATCTGTGTGAATCCGTGTGAATCTGTGTCCAATGCTCCCTGGGTCTGAACGGTTACTCTGAAGATACTTGCGTGTAACGGTTACCATGAAATCGTTCTCCAGTAACTCCATCCAAGATGCACCTAATTATCTCGGCAACTTTGCTGGATGTAGTACTGGAAACGCCATCACGGAAAACCGTAACTCTCTCTGAAATCGCTGCGATAATTTCGATTTCATACACAAGTTCAACCGAGATGCGAGAATTACAAAGATCTCACACAAAAACTGTTAAATCTATTCGCCTAAAGGCAAAGGTTTCTACCTTATATTTGACTCTGGTGAAAAAAGCCTGTTTACCGCAGAGATCACAGAGAGCACAAAGAAAAATTTAGTGTGGTGTTTAATTGTTTTCGCATTTCTCCGGATATCATGGTAGAAAATCATAATAGAACTTAAAATCTCTGTGCCCTCTGTGTCTCTGTGGTGAGATATTTAGTTATTTCAGTAGAGCCATATTTGGAACAATGAAAAATCAGTGAAAATCCGTGCCATCTGTGGTAAAAATTTAAGTTTGTTTTTGGTCCAACCGGCGAAATCCCAGAGACCCAATCCGTTCTATTCGTTTAGGAGCTTCTCATGCTTGGCTGCCGTGAAAATAGGACAACCAACAGAAACATGGGGACACCAAGAACACACAGAAAAGAGGTCATGTATTCATGTCCGTACTCAAGCGCCTTACGCGTTTTCTAAAGTCCTATCAAAAGCCCCTCTTCTTCACCGCGCTGGTCTTGATCGCGCGGACGGGGCTCAACCTGCTGCCGCCGCTGATTCAGGGCGAGATCATCGACCGGGTGATCCGAGCCGGAGATTTGACACGGCTCACACAGCTTATCGTGATCCTCATCGGCATCCATGCCCTGGTCCAGCTGGCGGACTTCGGCGATATGTACCTGCGTCACATGTTGGGCGAGCGCTTTATCTTCAACCTGCGCGTGCATCTCTACAATCACCTGCAGAATCTCTCGCCGGGCTTCTTCGAGAACACCTCGACCGGCGAGCTGATGTCGCGGGCCACCAACGACGTCAACGCCCTGGAGAATTTCGTGACGCATGGCGTGCCGCTGACCGTGGTCGATCTGCTGCGATTGACGGGCGCGTCCGTCGTCCTGCTGGTGCTCAACTGGCGTCTGGCGTTGATCGTGCTGGCCCCCCTGCCCCTGCTGGCGATCGGCCTGCGCATCTTCAACGAGCGGGTACGCCCCCTCTACCGACAGGTGCGCGACCGGCTGGGCGACATCAACGCCCGGCTTCAAGATAAGTTGGCGGGGATCCGCGTGATCCAGGCCTTCGAACAGGAGGAGGAAGAGCTCCGCGCCTTTCGCAAGGTGAGTCGAAGCTATCTCGAGGAGCGCCTCAAGGCCATCCGCACCTGGTCCATCTTCTTTCCGCTGCTGCACTTCCTCACAGCGCTGAGCGGCGTCATTATGCTCAACTTCGGGGCACGGATGGTGATACAGGAGCAGATCACCCTGGGCACGCTGACGGTCTTCCTCTTCTACATCGCCTCCTTCTACGAGCCGCTGCGCCGGCTGACGGAGGTCGACAACACCTTCCAGCAGGCCATCGCGGCGGGGGAGCGCATCTTCGAGATCCTGGACGAGACGCCGGACGTCAAGGACGCGCCGGACGCAATAGCGTTGCCCAAGGTGAAGGGCGACGTGCGCTTTGAGGACGTCCACTTCCGCTACGGTAAGGGCGACGAGGTGCTCCACGACATCAACTTCCACATGGCGCCGGGTGAGGTCGTCGCGCTGGTGGGTCCCAGCGGCGCCGGCAAGACGAGTATCGCCAATCTGCTCTGCCGCTTCTACGACCCCGGTCACGGGCGGATTCTGCTGGACGGACACGACCTGCGGGAGATCAAGGTGCAGTCGCTGCGACAGCACATCGCCGTGGTGTTGCAGGAGACCTTTCTTTTTAACACGACGGTCCGGGAGAACCTGCGGTACGGCAAGCCCGACGCGACGGACGCAGAGATCAAGGCGGCGGCCAAAGCGGCTTACGCGCACAACTTCATCGTCGAGATGCCCAACGGCTACGAGACGGAGATCGGCGAGCGCGGCGTGCGCTTGAGCGGCGGACAGCAGCAGCGGATGGCGCTGGCCCGCGCCATCCTCGCCGACCCCCGCATCCTGATCCTGGACGAGGCGACGTCGTCGGTCGACGCCGAGGCCGAGCACCTGATCCAGCAGGCGCTGGAGAAGGTGATGCGCGGGCGCACTTCGCTGGTCATCGCGCACCGACTGAGCACCGTCCGTGAGGCAGACAAGATCATCGCCCTGGAGAACGGGCACATCCGCGAGGTAGGCGATCACCACGAGTTATTGGCCCGCGACGGGCTCTACAGCCAGCTCTACCAGCGTCAGCTCGAGCTGGCGACGGACGGGGAGACGGGCGACTGACAGAGCCTGTCGGTCGGATGACGGCCTCGGGCATGCTCTTTCAAGATAACCTGAGAGCAGGCTCCTTAGAAAATCCGAAACGTGTACACGAATATGCATCAACGGATTCAGCGGATTGAACAGATTTTCCCAATCCGCTTCACCTGTTATAGCCATTTGCATCTATTGACCACCCGACCACCTGACCAGCCGACTCCCTAACGATTACCCCGGCGTCTGAGCTCTTGCTGCGGTCTTGGGCGGTGTTATAATCAGCGCTACGTTGAGCATCACACTATCTCTTTTCAAGGAGGCAACACGATGGAGTACAAGCTGTTTGGCACGGTGATGCAGTCACTGGACGTCTACCTCTCGCGAGGAGAATCAGTTTACACGGAATCCGGCGGTATGGCATGGATGGGTGGGGACATCAAAATGGATACCAACACCAAAGGCGGTTTCATGGCCGGGTTGGGCCGCAAGCTGGCCGGAGAGTCCTTTTTCATGACCACCTACACCTGTCAGAGCGGCTCGGGGTTCGTCACTTTCACCCCAGAAGCTCCCGGAAAAGTGATTCCTCTGGAACTGTCGACGGGCCAGAGCATGATCTGTCAGAGAGATGCCTTTATGTGCGCCGAATCCGGCGTCCAGATGGAGATGCACTTTCGCCAGAAGCTGGGCAGCGGCCTCTTCGGCGGCGAAGGCTTTATCCTGCAAAAGTTGACCGGGCCCGGCAAGGCTTTCCTGGAGATCCCCGGCGAGGTACGTTCCTACACGCTGAAAGATGGACAGGTGCTGCAGATTGATCCCGGCCACATCGCGGCATTTGACCCCTCGGTCTCCTATGATATCTCGCGCGTCAAGGGACTCACCAACGTCCTCTTCTCCGGGGAGGGTCTCTTCCTCGCCACGCTGCGGGGACCGGGGCGCGTCTGGCTGCAGACGATGCCGCTTTCCAACCTGGCGCTGAAACTGGCACGCTACATGCCGACGCGCAGCAGCTGACGGACGTCGTCGACTGCGGCTTCTCTCACGACGTTGGAGGAACGCGCGCTGGCGAAGGACGAATTGCGACAACACACGCTTGGCTACGGGGGGAAACTGCAGCCAAGCGTGCCTTTTTCCTGGCAGGGGAGGAGGTGGTCACGTATTGAGATGATAGCTGAACTGTACCGCTGATACAGGTTGGATCGCATTTATCTTTTGAGCACGGATCCTGGGGGTAGAAACAGCCGGCTTTTATTCCGCTTCGTATCACCCTAGAAGACAATTTTCAGTACCTCGCCCGGCACCTTACGGATACCGCCAATCGTGCTCGGGTTGCAGCGAACGTCGCGCAGCCGCATAGTTTTCAAGGAGTTGGCACTCATGGTTAAGATCATTGGAGACACCACCTCGGGGCTGCCGCAGGAGGTGGCGGAACGTTATGCCATCCCCGTCGTCCCCCAGGTGATCAATTTTGGTGAAGAATCCTATCTTGAGGGCGTCGAGATCGATAACCCGACGTTTATGGAAAAGCTGCAGGCGGCGGGGGCGCTGCCCAAGACGTCGGCGCCGCCGCCCGAACTCTTTCACGAGCTCTTCGCCGACGTGGCGGCGCGCGACGAGACGGCGATCTGCATTCTGCCCTCATCCGTGGTGAGCGGCACCGTGCGCTCGGCGACCGTCGCCGCACGCGACTTCCCCGCCGCCGACATTCGCATCATCGACACCGAGTTGATCGCTTCGCCGGTCGCCACGCTGCTGCGCTTGGCGGGCCAGTGGGCGGCGGAAGGCCTCGAAGCCGACGCCATCGAGGCGCGCGTCCGCGAGATGATGGGCCGCTGCCGAATCTACTTCGTCGTCGCCACGCTGGAATATCTGGCCAAGGGCGGGCGCATCGGCGGCGCGGCGGCGCTGCTGGGCAGCGTCCTGCAGCTCAAGCCGGTGCTGACCGTCGAGCAGGGGCGCATCGAGGCCCTGGAAAGGGTCCGCACGCAGCGGCGGGCCGAGGCGCGCCTCAAGGAGCTCATCGTCTCGCAGATCGCGCCGGGAGAGGAGGGACACCTTTCGATCATGCACGCCGCCGTCCCGGAGATGGCCGCCGCCTTTGCCGCCGACCTCAAGGCGGCGTTGGACCTGCCCTACGACGTCTTTATCCTGGACGTCCCGCCCGCCGTCGTCACCCACGCGGGCCCGGGTGTGCTCGCCACCGGTTTTTTCACGCCTCCGGAGGCGTAAGGAGTCTCTATGCACATACGCCGACTCGATACCCGCGGAACCAAAGAGCGGCGGGCGTTTATCAACTTCCCCCTTGACCTTTACCAGGGGCACGACTGCTGGGTGCCGCCGCTGGTCATGGGCGTGCGTGGGGCCATGAACCACGAGCGTCATCCTTTCTACCGGCACTCGGACGCCGATTTCTTTATGGCCGAGGAGGATGGGCGTGTGCTGGGCCGGATAGCCGTCTTGGCCAACCGCCGCTATAACGACTTTCACGACAGCCGCGTGGCGTTCTTCTACTACTTCGACGCCGTCGACGAGGCCAAAGTCGCCCGGGGGCTCTTCGACGCCGCGGCGGCGTGGGCCCGGGCGCGCGACCTGAAGACGCTGATCGGTCCCAAAGGCTTCCTGCGTTCCGATGGAATCGGGCTCCTGATCGACGGCTTCGAACACCGGGCCGCGCCGGGCATCCCCTACAACTATCCCTACTATCACGACCTTATGACCAGCGCGGGCTTCGAGAAGGAGATCGACTACCACTCTGGCTACGTCGCAGGCGACTACCGGCTGCCGGAGCGCATCGAGCGCATCGCGGCGCACATCCGGGAGCGGCGCGGCTTCTGGGTCCAGAATTTCACCAACAAGCGCGAGCTCCGCGCCTGGATCCCGGCCATTCAGCGTATCAACAACGAGGCCTTCACCGAGGTCTGGGGCTATTATCCCATGGACGAGGCGGAGACTGCCATGGTGGGACGTCAACTGCTCACCCTCGCCGATCCACGGATGTTGAAACTGGTGATGAAGGGCGACAAAGTGGCAGGCTTCGCCTTCGTCTTCCCCGACGTCTCGCGGGCACTCCAGAAAGCCGGCGGGCGGCTCTGGCCCCTGGGCTGGATTCACCTGCTGTGGGCCTTCCGCCACACGCGCCGATTGAGCGCCAACGGCCTGGGACTGCTGCCCAAGTATCAGGGGCTGGGCGCCAACGCCGTGCTCTACAGTGAGCTCATCAACATCATTCGCACGCGCGAGGTGGAACTCTGCGACGTCGCTCAGGTCGCCGAGACCAACCGCAAGAGCATGGGCGACATGTTGGCCGCGGGCCTCAACTGGTACAAGACCCACCGGGTCTACCGGAAGGCAGTGTAGCCCCATGTCCAGGAATGCGCTACCGGTGCGCGCTCCGGTGCCGCCGCGCCTGGTGCTGCTGGTCGGCGTCACGGCGTCCTCGACCGCCAGCACCTTCGTCCGCCTGGCGCAGGCCGACCTTCCTTCTCTCGCCGTGGCGGCGTGGCGCTTGACGCTGGCCTCGTTCATCCTCCTACCCATCGCCGTGTTGACGGGACGCGCGGAGCTGCGCAGTCTCACGCGCCGGGAGTGGGGGCTCGCTCTTGCCAGCGGTGTACTCCTGGCGCTGCACTTCGCCACGTGGATCTCGTCGCTGGCCTACACCTCGGTGGCGGCTTCGATGGTGCTGGTCTCGACATCGCCGCTCTTCGTCGGCCTTATCTCCCACCTCCTGCTCAAACAACCACTCTCCCGGCGCCTGCTGCTGGGTATCGGTGTGGCCTTCGCCGGCTCCATCGTCATCGGCGTCGATGATCTGGGCGCCGGCCCGCAGCCCTTCGTCGGCGATCTGCTGGCGTTGGCCGGCGGCGTCACGGTGGCGGGCTACTTCCTCATCGGACAGCGGCTGCGAAGGCGGCTCTCGCTGGTCGGCTACGTCTTCCCCGTCTACGGCACGGCGGCCGTGGCGCTGATGCTCACGGCGCTGGTAAGCGGCGCGCAGCTGACCGGCTATCCTCCCGGCGTCTGGCGCTGGCTGGCGCTCCTGGCGTTGGTGCCACAGATCGTAGGGCATTCGTCGCTCAACTGGGCGCTGCACCATCTCCCCGCGACCTACGTCTCGCTGACGGTGCTGGCGGAGCCCATCGCCTCGACGTTGCTGGCGTGGTGGATTCTTAGGGAGGCGCCCACGCCCGCCGGGGTCGTCGGCGGCGCGCTGATCCTCGTCGGCTTGGCCGTCGCCGGTCGTCCCGCGGCGTGAGCCCCTCTCACTTCGCAAGAGGTCTTTGGTGCTATCGACCGAGGGACGCGAGGCAGGATTTCGCGCGCGGCGGCTACTCGTACTTCAGCGCCCGGATGGGACTCAGGCGCGCGGCGCGGCTGGCAGGATAGGCGCCGGAGATGACGCCCACCAGCCCGGCGAAGACGATGGCGAAGAGCGGCAACCAGAGCGGCGTGTAGGTGATGTTCGTCGCCTGCTGCGCCGCCACACCGGTGGTCTGGCCTGCCGTCATGCTCCGCCCCACCAGGGTGATCACGCCGTTGAGCAACATCCCCAGCAGCACGCCCCCGACGCCACCCAGCAGCCCGATGCCGCCCGCCTCGGCAAGGAAAACGAGCATCACGTCGCGGTTGGACGCGCCGATGGCCTTCATCAACCCGATCTCGCGCGTCCGCTCCAGGATCGCCATCAACATGGTGTTAGCGATGCCGAAGGCGGCGACGAGCAGCGCGATGGCACCGATGCCGCCCAGGATCGCCTGGAGCGTGCGGAAGAACTGATTGGCCTGCTCCACCTGCTGGCGCTGCGACTGGACCATAAAGCCCATGTCGGCGATGGCCTGCTCCGCCTCGACCGTCTGCCGGCGGTTGACGGCGCGCACGACCAGCTCCTGGTACCCGTCGCGGCGGGGGTCCCGACGTTTTCCCTGCGCCCAGCTGTTATACGCCAAGACGTCGCGCAGCGGCGCGTAGGCGGTGTAATCGTGCTGCCAGCCGATGGGCTCCAGCACGCCCGCCACGTTGAAGCGAACGACCTTCTCCGCCATCGTGCCGTCGTCCCGACTGTAGCGCTGTAATCGAAGCTCCAGTCGCGCACCATAGAGATCAGGGACGTCGCGATTCGCGTCCGGCCCCACCATCACCATGCCGCCCGACCGCTCGTCGGGATCATGGAAATTCTGCGGCACGTGCGCGCCCACGATAAGCTGACCGGGGCGCAGCGCCAGGGTGCCGCTGGCGACCGACAGCCCCTCCAGCATCGCCGGTTCGACGCCGACGATCTGCGCATAGCCGCGCAGACGTCCATACTGCAGCTCGCCACCCACCTCCAGACGCTCCAGGGGATAGACCTCGGCGACGCTGGACAGCGTCTCGATCTCCGCAATGGTTGCGCCGTCCAGGCGCGGCTGGCGGGGCTCACGGCGGGAAACCGCCGCCTGCTCCGCCTCGGGCATAGGGGGACCACTGCCCTCGCGTGCCCCCATCACTCGCAGCTCGGTCAGGCCGAAGCCGGCGCCCAAACTCTGTGTCGCCTGTCGCTGCAGCCCGACGCCCAACGAGACAAGCACCATCACAGCGGCGGTCCCGATGACGACGCCCAACGCCGTCATAATCACGCGCCCCTTCATGCGCCGCAGATTGCTCAATACGAGAGCAGCCAGATCTCGCGGATTCATCTTGAGCTAGCTCCCCAATCCCAGGAGACCCTTCAACGCGCGTCCGAGCGTCTGCCAGAGGGTCTCCGGCGCCGCTTCTCCCTCAACGGGCTCCTCCGGTCCGTTGGGCCCGCCGGGAACCGCACCCGGCCCGCCCGGCACGGGACCGTCGGGGCCACCCGGACCGCCGCCCTGTACGTCCAGGGAGAGCGTCTCGGTGATGACCTGCTCCTGGTTAAAGTCGTCCCGGTAGATCACCGCCAGCTGCAACTCTTGCGTCCCGCCCTCCTGGGGCACGACGCTCAGATCCAGGGGCGCGGACCCGCCGGCGTCCAGCGGGCCGACGAAGGGCATACCCTCCAACGACACCTCCATGCCCGGGCTCGACGGGACAATCTCCACCACGTTGACGGAACTGCGTCCCACGTTGACGATCTCCAGCGAGAGCATGCTCGGCGTACCCGACATCACCCGCTCCGGTTGACGGTAGAAGCTGGCCTGGAGCTCCGGGCGCTTGCGCACAATCAAGCTCAGGCGTTGCGTGTCCGTGTGGCGGGAGGCCCGGGGATCGTCGTAGGCCAGCTCGATGGGCAGATTGTAGGCTTTGGTCTCGGCGGAACCGTCGACGATCAGCCGACGCTGCACCGTCACCGTCTCGCCGGGCGCGACGTCGTCGACGAAGATCACATTGCCCGATTTGAGCGGGATAAAGGGCGCGAGGCTGGCGCCGCCCTCACCGCCCAACGCCAGCGTAACGCGCTGCGCGTCGCCGCCGCCCACGTTGGCGAGCGCCAGGGTCAGCGTAAAGGTGTCGCCAGGCGCGATAAAGTCGGGCAGCGTCTCGTACGCTTCCACCAACAGCTGCGGCTGCTTGGTCAGGCTGGTGTTGATGTCCACGCCGACGTTCTGCTGATCGCTATAGCTGCCGCCGTTGTAATCACTGTACTCCAAGGCGATCTGCATGTTCTGACGCCCGCCCACGTCCAGGTTGCCCAGGATGAGCGGCAGCGTGACCGTGACGGCGTCGCCCATGCGGATCACGTCGCGAAGCGTGTATCGCCGCCGGCGGCAGGGATCGTCATCTCGCTGGAGCCGTCGGTGACAAAGACGTTGACGGCGGTCCGCAAGCCGTGATTGGCGAGGCGCAGCGTCAGGCTAAAGGGCTCGCCGGGAATCAGAACCGGCGGCTCGGTCAGGACGTCCTCGATAACGACCTTGGGCTTGCCGGTGAAGATGCCGCTGCTGGCGCCCACCACCTCGACGGGAATCGTGTCGGGGAAGGTGTAGTTGCTCCCCTCGTAGTCGTTGGCTTCGAGGTGCACCTGGAGCTGGTGCACGCCGTTGGAGATGGACTTGGGCGCGCGCATCCGCTGGCTGACCACAACGCTGTGATTAATGTGCAGCTGCCAGAGCTTGTGCCCCTTCTCGCCGAGCGGCAGGAACGTCCCGCCGGGGAAGATCGCCAGGGTGTTCTCGCCGGCCCGACTGCCGTTGTTATAGATCTCGATGGAGACGACGAACTCCTGACCGGGGCGAACCTGCTCCGGCTCCACCGTGTAGTTGCGGATGGTCAGCACCGGCTGCCCGGGCGGCGGAGGCGGCTCCGGGGTCGTGGGTTTCTCAGGCTTGGGCGTCGGCGTTGGAGCCACGATCTTCAATCCCTTGGGGAGCGTATCACTTTCCGTGCCGTCACTGACCTCGACGTCGTAGGTGCCCGCGGGCACGCCCGGCGGCACCTGGGCCGTCAGCGCCTTCTCGTTGAGATAGACGGTGCTCAGGAAGCCATAGCCGTTCAGGCGAACCACGCAGTCCTCCGTAAAACCCGTCCCCCGCACGCTCAACGTCCCGCCGGAGGAGCTGCCCATCTGCTGCGGCTCCACGGACGTGATTGTGATCTCCTGCATCGGCTGATGCGTCGGCGCGGGTGAAGGCGTCGCCGTCGGTTGGGGTGTGGCAGTCGGCGTGGGCGTCTCTTCCTGGGCAGCCAGCGGCAGCGTCACGCCGAGGGCAAACACAAACAAAGTCAATACGAAAGCACCGAGAAAAATTCGTCGTTTCATTATCTCACTCCTATCACTCCGACAGGGGATAAGGCCCTGTCGTTTGCGGCTTTTTCCGCCAAAGCCATCCGTTTCATCCGTTTCATCCGTTGACTACATGCGACTGTCGTCGCGCAGCCGTCCATCCAGAAGGTGCAAGGCGCGGGTCGTGTAGTCGGTCACCCGGGGATCGTGCGAGACGACCAGGATAGTCCGACTGTGCTCACGGTTAAGCTCTTCCAACAGCCTCAGGATAGCCGCGCCGGTCTGCGTGTCGAGGTTACCCGTCGGCTCGTCGGCCAGGATAATCTGCGGATCGTTGGCCAGCGCCCGGGCGACGGCCACGCGCTGCTGCTGCCCGCCGGAGAGCTCCGTGGGCTTATGCTCCATGCGGTCGGCCAACCCTACCTGGGCCAGCAGCGTCTCCGCCCGCGCGCGCCGCTCATCGGCCGGCACCTGAGCGAAGATCATGGGAAACTCCACGTTCTGCCACGCTGTCATGGTGGGAATCAGGTAGAAGGATTGGAAGATAAACCCGATCTCCCGGCGGCGGTAGTCGGCGAGGGCATTCTCGTCCATGGTGCTGATCTCGGTTTCATTGATCCAGATCTCGCCCGCCGTGGGCCGGTCAAGGCCGCCGACCAGATAGAGCAACGTCGACTTGCCCGAACCCGACGGCCCCATGATCGCCAGGAACTCGCCCTGCAGGACCTCCGCCGTGAGATTGTCCAGGGCGTGAACGACCTGATCACCCATAACGAAGTCGCGGTGCAAGTCCTTGATACGAATTAGCGTTCGTTCATCTGGCACAGTACAACTCCTAGAACATCCGCATCCCGCCGCCCACCCCAACCAACGCGGGCAGCAGCGATAGCGCGGTAAAGAGCAGCCATAGCCCCACCGTGAGCCAGATGCTCTTCCTTCGACCTAATTGAGTAAAGGCGTGCACGCCTGCGATGAGCAGCGCCACGTTCCAGACAGCGTAGACGTCGACGCGGCCCAGGGCTCTCGCCAGGAGTAAGTCGCCGGTGGAGGGGGCGACGTACGGCTGGAAGCTGCTGAACATGGTCGGCGGCGCCTGGTCGTAGGCAAGGCCGGAGAGCCCCTGGTTGTAGATGGTCTCGTTGGTGACGAACATGTAAATAGCCTGGATGAAGTTTCGCACCACGTAGGGAACCCAGGCCCAGAGCGTCATGGCGAAGAGGCCGCCGAACTTGGCGCTGTTCTGCCCGAAGAAGATGCCCAGCAGGTAGAGCGCGCCCGCCCAGATCAGCCACGTCACCACGGTGCCGACGACCGATCCCAGCAGGCGCACGACGACGGTAATCATGGGGGTCGAGAGGCGTTGGGGCGGCTGCATATAGGGGCCCCGCTCCTCCTCCGGCATGCTCTCGTAGAAGTTGAGTTGGCTCTGATAGAGGTGCTCCGCGTTGGCAGCGGCGTAGGCGTAGGCCTGGGCGCTCAAGGCGACCAGTGCCAAGAGCGCGATCAGCCCCCACCAGCGCCGTTTCTGCCGGCTCAACGCGCGCATGGTCGCCATCGGGCGAATCAGCGTGCCCAGCAACAGCCGCAGAAAACCCCGTCGGTCCGCGGTCTCAGTTGTTTCACGTTCATTTTTTGTCATGCAGATCCCCCCTTGTTTCGGTAAATTGAGGTATCCCGGGGCGCGCCCAGCTGACCGGATTGCCCACCTCTATATTAACGCACCACAATGCGGAGAAGTTCCAGCAAATCACAGGAAAAGGTACGCATGAGACGCTGTGGGTTGTGCAGTCGGGATCTAGGCCCGCCGCTCCTGGATATCCTCCTCATCAAACGCTCACAGTATACCCAAAAGCGCGTAACTACACAAGTATCAGTTTTAATGAAGTATCTATTGACTCTGCTGAAAAAAGCCTCTGAATCACTGAGACACAAGGAACACTGAGGTAAATATTAAAAAGGCATTGAGAAAAATTCACAAAATAAGTGTCTTGGGTTAATTTTATTTAAGTACACTCTTATTTTCTCTGTGCCCTCTGTGTCTCTGTGGTGAGATATTTAGTTATTTCAGTAGAGCCATCTATTGACTCTGCTGAAAAAAGCCTGTTTACCGCAGAGATCACAGAGAACGCCGAGAGAAAATTAACTCTATGTTCAACTATTTTCACACTTAACCAGATTTAATGGTGAAAATTACCGCAAAAATTAAAATCTCTGCGCCCTTTGCGTGCTCTGCGGTTAAATTGACTTTTTTGCAGTAAAGCTATCTATTCCTACACATACGAGGGAGGTACGACGCCACAGTCTGAGCTTTATCATTCTCAACACCAGGGTGCAACGCACTTACGAGAAATCACAGGCGACGGCTTCTTTATAGCGGTCGTCGGCCATTTTCGCTCTATGCCTATAAGCGAACGTGCGTTGCGGCTGGACAATGATAACACCCCACCTCACAGTTTCTTGACCTTCCCCGCAATCCTCCTATACTTTGTCTACCATAAGACCCGCTATTTAGCGCTCGGAGCAAGGGATGTTGCAGTACAGACTCTTCGTGATTTTGGCGCCGGTGACGGCAGCGCTATTGACGGCGCTGCTGGCCTACACCTGGCGACAGCGCGACCAGCCCGACGCCCGCGTGCTCGTCTGGCAGATCTGCGCGACCCTCGGCTGGTTGATCGCCAATACGTTGGAGCTGGTGACGACCGACGTGACCGCGACGCTGCGCTGGGCGCAAATTACCTACGTCTTTATCACCGGGACCTGCGTGGCGTGGTTGATCTTCGCGCTACACTACACTAACCACGAAGACTGGTTGCGTCCCACCCTACGATTCCTGCTGATCAGCTCACCGGCGCTCAACTTCCTGGTAGTGTTGACCAACGCGGAACACCGCTGGTTCTGGCGAGTGTACGAGTTCGTCCCCATCGGGGAGTTTCTCGCCATACAGGTGCCGGAATACGGTCCTTGGTTCTGGGCCCACACGGCCTACGCCTACGCACTGACCTTCGTCGGCGCGATCCTGATTATCAGCCATTACTTCCGTTCCTTCAGTATCTACCGTCGGCAATCCACCTGGGTCGTCATCGGCGTCGTCGGTCCGCTCGTCGTCAATGCCCTTTACATCTTTCGACTCGTCCCTGGACTGCGCAAGGACTATTCCCCCATCGGATTCGCCTGGGCGGGCATCGCCTTTGCCATCGGCATCTTCCGCTACCGGCTCTTCCAGCTCAAACCCATCGCCCGTAATGTGCTCATCGACAGCATGAACGACGGCGTGCTGGTGCTGGACGCCAACGATCGCGTCGTCGACGCCAATCCCTCGATGGGAGAGATCCTGGGCCAGCCAACGGAGTCCTTGATCGGCCTACCGGTCACAGTGGCGTTGGCGACGTTGCCTGACGCCCTCTCCCTCTTGCTCTCCACGGAAGCCCCGAAACACGAACAGACGGTCATCAACCAAGAGACCAAACGCGCCTACGACGTCCACATCGCCCTACTCCCCAAACGTCTGGGGAGAAATCCGGGGCGTCTCACCGTCTTCCACGAGGTGACGGAGCGGGAGCACTTGATCGCCGAGCTCAACACCTTTGCCCACACCGTCGCCCACGATCTCCGTCAACCGCTGGGCGTTATCGGCGGTTACGCCGAGCTGCTCCAGGAGGATCTCAGGCGCCGCGATGACCCCCAGCTCGCCGGGTTCGCCGCCGAGATCTCCCGCATGGCCTTCAAGATGGGCTATATTCTGGAGAATCTGATGAGCCTCGCCAGCGTCCGTCGAAAGGCGATCAAACCCAGGCCGTTGAATACGGCAGAGATCGTAGAGGAAGTGGAGATCCGCCTCAGTGGAGAGATCGCACAACATCAGGTGGACATCGTGAAGCCGCGAGACTGGCCAACGGCGCTAGGATACGCGCCCTGGATCGAACAGGTGTGGATCAACTACCTGACCAACGCTCTGAAATACAGCGGGGACGCGACGCTGGTGAAGCTGGGCGGCGAGCGAATGGCCCCCGGCGAGGTTCGCTTCTGGGTGCGAGACTACGGACCCGGACTCAGTGAGAAGGAGCAGGCCGCACTCTTCCGCCCCTTCACCCGGCTCAACTATCAGGTGGAAGGACATGGTCTGGGCCTCTCCATCGTCAAACGCATCGTGGAGAAGTTGGGCGGCGAAGTCGGCGTCGAAAGCGCGCCCGGTGAAGGGAGCACGTTCTACTTCACTTTGCCCGCTGCTTCAAAGGACAAGCAGCCCCACTCCAAGTGACGCATGAAGATCACCACAGCGACGAACTGACTCTACCCAGGCCAGGGGACACAGATAAACACGGCTTAATGAGAAAGAAAATCTGTGAGCCCTGTGTTAATCAGTGTCCCAAGAGAAGTCTGGGTCTCTGGGATTTCGCCGGGTGGACCAAAACGATCTTAAATTTTCACCACAGATGGCACTGATTTTTCAGTTTTTGTGTAAATCTGTGGTTAAGTTTTCGGTCTGATCATGCGAAGTCCAAAAGAGCCAGAAGTCTTGTTGTGGAGCTAGGAGATCCGGTTCCGGAGCAAAGGTTCGCAGCGCAACAACGCGTAGGCGCAGGCCGCGTCGATCATCTCGCCGTTGCGCGCCATCGCCAACGCCCGGGGAAGCGGCGTGGGATGGACTTCGATCTGCTCCCAGGGCTCGGGGTCCGGCGCGCCCAGTGTCACATCGGTTGCCAGGTAGATGTGGAAGACTTTATCGACCATCCCTGTCATAGGATAGCACCGCCCAACGTGCTCCCACGACGCCGACGTCCCGCCGACCTCCTCGCGTAACTCAAGGCGCGCCAGCTCCAACAGGTCGCCGCCGTCGAAGTCGTGGCTGCCCCCGGCGGGCAGCTCCCAGCTCCACGCGTCAACGACGTAGCGATACTGGCGGATCAGGACCACCTCGCCCACCGTCGTCACCGGCACGATCATCACCACGGGACCGCCCACCATGTAGCTGAAGCGGTGCGTGGCCCCATCCGGGCGCTGAATCAGGTCGGTGCGGATCTTGAACATGCGGTGCCGGTACGGATATTGGGTCTGATGAATCTGCCAACCCAACTCGACGGCGTTCGGTTTGTCCATCTGGCTCTCCTCTGGAAATAGTCCCGTAGTCTTTTAGTCAGGTCGTCGAACCGTCAACAGATGGAACGGATGAAACGGATTAACGGAAAATCTGTTAAATTCGCTTAATCCGTTGATTTATTCTCACTGGCATGGCTTTCTACAAGAGAACTTCAAAGTATGATCTCCAGATGTTTAAACGGGGGCACGCCCAACAGGGCGGTCCGGCGGACGGGATCGACCTTGACGACGGGATAGGCTTCGCCGTCGGCCCGGACCTGGCGCGGCGCGCGGTCTACTCCCTGCAGCGTGAGCGCGACGTGCTCGTACGGCGGCGCGAAGATCCCCGTACGCCCCCACCCTATCTCCAGCCGGTCGGGCGTACGGCGCTGGAGGAAACAGCTGACGCGATACTTGCCCTCCCGATAGTCGAAGCCCTCGCCCGCGTCCTCGTAGAGCCAGGAGCGCGCCTCCCCGGCCTCGGTCGGCGGATAGACGTGCAGCCGCAGGAACTTCTGGCGGCGCTGCTCCACGCTCGACCCGACCTCGCCCAGCGGCAACACCGTCCCGGCGCGGACGAAGAGCGGCAGCGTCTCCAGCGGCGCGACCTGCTCGAAGGATGTGCCCCCCCCGCGCCGTTGATTGGTCCAGTAGTCGTACCAGGCTCCGGCGGGCAGCCGCACCTCGCGGGCCGTCGCGCCCGGCTCGACCACCGGCGCGACCAGCAACGCGTCCCCACAGAGAAAGGCATCGTCCACGTCCCACAGCGCGGGATCGGCGCCGTCGTCCCACCAAAGCGGACGCACCATGGGCCAGCCCCGCGTCGCCAGCTGCCACGTCGCCGTATAGAGGTAGGGCAGCAGCTCGTAGCGCAGTTCGATGAAGCGGCGGTTGATGCTCAGGAACGGCTCGCCGTAGGACCACGGCTCCTGATCCGGCGTGTTGCCGGCGGTGTGGGCGCGGAAGAAGGGCATAAAGGCGGCCATCTGCAGCCAGCGCGTGAAGAGCTCGCCGTCGGCCTCGCCGGAGAAACCGCCGACGTCGGCACCGGTAAAGGGCACGCCCGAGAGCCCCAGCCCCATGATCATGGGGATCGTCAGCCGCAGGGAGTCCCAGGTGCTCTGATTGTCGCCCGTCCAGGAGATGGCGTGACGCTGCACGCCCGCCCACCCCGACCGGGTGATGACCACGGGGCGCCGCTCGGGCATCAGGCGCTCCAGTCCCTCGCCCGTGGCGCGGACCATCTGCATGCCGTAGACGTTGTGCGCTTCGGCATGGGCGGCGCCTTTCCCCTCCAGCGCATGGCGCAGCGTCGCCGGCAGGGTCGGATCGCCAGAGGCCGCAAAGGCCGAGGGCTCGTTCATGTCGTTCCAGAAGCCGGCGACGCCCGCTTCCACCAGCTCGCGGTACTGTTCGCCCCACCAGGCGCGCACCTCGGGATCGGTGAAGTCGGGAAAGGCGGAGGGACCGGGCCAGACCGGCGCGTGGAACGTCCTGCCGTTGGGCAGGCTGCAGAAGTAGCGGCGCTCCACTCCCTCGCGATAGACGGCATAGTCCGGATCCCCTTTGATGCCCGGATCGATCATGGTGACGAGCTTGATGCCCTGCTCACGCAGATCGTTTGCCAGCTTCGGTAGATTGGAGAAAAGGTCCTGATCCCAGGTAAAGCAGCGAAAGCCGTCCATGTAGTCGATGTCGAGGTAGATGGCGTCGCAAGGCACCCGGTGCTCCTGAAAATCCCGGGCCAGCTCGCGGACCCGGGCCTCAGGAACGTAGGACCAGCGGCTCTGATGATAGCCCAGCAGCCAGAGCGGCGGTAGAGCGTGCCGTCCGGTCAGCGCGGTGTACCGCTCCAGCAGTTGGGGCGCCGGCCCGGCGGTGAGGTAGTAGCGCAGCTCGCCGCCGGCGAAGCGGTGCTCGGCGACGTTGGGCAGCCGCTCGCCCAGGTCGAACTCACCGTAGTGCGCGTTCTCGTAGAAGACCAGGTAGGTCGCCGGCGGCGCGTCGGCGCGCGGGACCACCCCGACGTAGACGGGCACGGCGAGGTTGATGGGATCATCGCCGGTCTCGTAGCCGCCGGGATCGCGGTTCCACAGGACGCGCGTGTGCCCGCGATGGTTCATGACGGTCGCGCGCTCGCCCAGGCCGAAGACCCGCTCGCCCTCCGTCAGGGCGACGCGGTGGCGCACAGCCCCGTCCGCTCCCTGAGCGACGTCCACGTCGGCGCGGAGCAGACGCCGCTCCCCGTCGGCGACGAAGACGCCCCCGTCGGCCCGGCGCACGCCGACGGTCAGCTCACCGGTGGTCAGCAGGACGGCGTCCTCGGCCTCGACGTAAGTCACCTCGGGCTGCGACCACGCCGTCGCCGGTTGGGCCAGCGCGTACGGCGGGGGCGGCGGTGTGTCACCGGTGGCGGGGAGATGGCGCACGCGCACCAGGTCGGGCGCCAGGAAGTCCACGATGATGGTCCCGTGCGCCGTCTGGATCCGCGCGCCGCGCGCGGTGTGGGCCGTCGTCGTCACGGCGCCGGTGAGCGGAGCCCACGACCGGGGCCAGTGTGGTACCGGATCCATCAGGTTGCGCAGGAAATGGCCCCAGGAGGCCGGCGCGTGGCGCGGACGCCCCTTGCGCGTCCAGGCGGCCTCAGCGCAGGCCTTGCGAAAGGGATAGACGGCGGCGTGCAGGATGTTCTCGCCGCCGATGAGATCAAGGGCATCGACTAGATTTTCGACCAGAGTAGGCACGATAGACACCTCACAGGACAACTATCACGACAATGAACTTGCCGGCGCGAACGCCGGGCTACAATCCGAGAATCCACTGAGCGAAGGTGAGATAAATAAAGAGCCCGGTCGCGTCGACCAGGGTATGATCGTTTTTGACTATCAACATCGGCCACTTCTATTCTCGGCCTAGGATTCCATGCCTCGTTGCTTGATCATGTTACAGGGCTCGTAGGTAGCCATGAAGCCTTTAGGTGGAGTGACGTCGGACAGCACAGGACGATACTCCAATGCATTCTGTGCCTGACTACAAACTAGTATACCTGAACTTGATGCTCAAAAACGATCATCAGCGGACCGGAGACCAGCGCCGGATCGACGCCGAGCAGCAAGGCGAAGATGGGCAACATCGGCATTCACAGGCACCCCCTGGATCCATCAAACACCGACTCCGGTATTATAATCTCGACGGAGACACTCACAAGCTGGAAATGTACGCATAAGGACTATCCTCACCACCGAGCCCCGAGAGAATCGCAGAGAGTTCTCTGGGGGCTAGCGCTCTCTGCGATAAAAGGCAATCGGCGGGGTGAGCCGGTCAGACTTATGGGTCATCACCACTTCTCTACCACTTGACAAAATCAGGGGATACGGTACAATTTACAGCGTTCGGGCGTGCATCAAGGTACACCATCGCACGAACGGGCCGGAGTGGCGGAATTGGCAGACGCGCTGCGTTCAGGACGCAGTGAGGTTTATCCTCATGTGGGTTCGACTCCCACCTTCGGCATTCGAAAATCCCCGGCTGAGCCGGGGATTTTCGTTACCTCTATTGGCCTCCCCTGCTTATCCCGATATAATGAGAGAGCTCATTGAGTCAAAGGGAAAGATACCGATCTTCCCGACGTTTTCTCAAAGGAGTCTCACGTTAGTTCCGGTAGTAGTGAGGACAGAAGTATGAGCCAGCGGATAATCTGATTCGTCCCGCGGCTTCACCTGTTGACGATTTAACTACCCGACCAGCTGACCAACAAACCATCTGACTATTCTCAAGAGGAGCACACTATGCCCGAGAAGATGATCGGTATTCTGACCGCCGGCGGCGATTGCCCCGGTCTTAACGCTGCCATCCGTGGGGTAGGTAAGGCCGCGCGCGCGCTCGATTTCGGCCTCATCGGATACCTGGACGGCTTCCGGGGATTGGTGGAGAACCGCTTTCGACGTCTGGACGCCAACGCGCTCTCCGGCATCTTGACGCTCGGGGGGACGATTCTGGGCACCAGCCGCGACAAGCCCTACAAGATGCCCGTGGGCGATACGAAGCACGACATGACCGATATGGCGGTCGCCAACTACCACAAGCAGCACCTGGACGTGCTGGTCTGTCTGGGCGGCGACGGCACGCAGAAGAACGCCTTCCACCTGATGCAACACGGCATCAACGTGATCACGCTGCCCAAGACCATCGACAACGACGTCGCCTACACGGACGTCACCTTTGGCTTTGATACCGCCCTCTCCATCGCCACGGAGGCCATCGACCGCCTCCACAGCACGGCGGAGAGCCATCACCGTATCATCATCGTGGAGATTATGGGGCACGACGCCGGCTGGCTGGCCCTGGGCGCGGGCGTCGCCGGCGGCGCCGACGTCATCCTCATTCCCGAAATCCCCTACGACCTCGACCGAATTGCCGAAGCCGTCATGCACCGCAGCCGCATCGGCAAGCGATTCAGCATCATCGCCATGGCCGAAGCCGCCCGACCCCGCAAGAAAAAGAAAGATCAGAAGAAAAAGAAGCGCCGTGAGCCAGTCAGCGCGTGGCTGGCGCGAAAGTTGGAGAAACGCACCCGCCTCGAATCGCGCGTGACGTCCCTGGGGCATCTACAGCGGGGCGGCACGCCCACCGCCAACGATCGCCTGCTGGCGACGCGCCTGGGCACCCACTGCGCCGAGCTTATCCGGGACGAACACTACGGCGTCATGGTAGCCCTGCAGGGGCGTCGAGCGGTGCCCGTTCCTCTGGAACAGGTCGCCGGTAAGCGCCGTACGGTTCCTTCGGATCATCCCTGGATCCAGAGTGCGCGACTGGTGGGCACCAGTTTCGGCGATTAGCACCTTTTCCTCAAACCGACCCCAACGCGACGGTGGCGTGGTCCGGTTCGCTGAGTCCGACGATCAAGACGGATATCTCGTTCAAGACCTTCATCGGCAAGGGCAGCGGCGAATCCATCCAGCTGCAGTTCGATGGCGACGGCTGGGTAGTCCTGCAACCTTTTGAGGAGACAAAAGCCCCCAAGCTCCGAGAGAGCTTGGGGGCTTTCAGATCAAAAAGGTAAAGCGCTACGAATCGTGCGGCACCAGGAAATCCCCTTCGGCGCGGTACATCAGATCGTCATCGTCGGGTAGATAGGCGCTCAGTCCGGGGAAACGCTCCCAGAAGCGCAGCAGGCGCAGGCGCCAACGGAGCGTGCGCCACGCCTGCAGGGCTGTCGAGAAAGTCTCCTGGTCGAGCGTTTTACGACTGTAATGCGCTTGCACGTAGACGTCCAGGATCGACTGCAACGCCTGCGGCACCGGCGCTACCCAGTGCTCCAACCGACGCTTACTCGACAGACGAGCCATCCGTCTATTGAAGGCGCGCGCAAACTCGTAAGGCGTGTCGCCCTGCTGCATGGGAACGCCCAGCCGCTCGCCCCACCTGCGCAGCCAGCGGTAGAGGCGCCCCAGCCCCACAAGCGGGGAACGCAGGCGCAACGACAACGCTCTGAGCTCCGCGACGCCCACGACACCCAGCACGAGCACCGCGACAACTCCTACCGGCGCGAACAACCACCACCATGCGATCCTCGGGCCTTGAGCACCGCCGTTCACCGGCGTCAGCGGTTCCGTCCCAGCCTCGGGATCCTGATAGTCGTCGCCAAAGGGACGCACGATGCCCGGTCGCCCCCCGGTCGGCTCGAACTCAACCCAGCCGTATCCGGGGAAGTAGATCTCGACCCAGGCGTGAGCTTCGGCCTCACTGACGACGTAGTTGGCGTTATACGGATCGTAGGTGCCGGAAGCATACCCGATCGCCATGCGCGCCGGCACACCGGCGGCCCGGCTCAACACCACCATCGAGGTAGCGTAATAGTCGCAGTATCCCTTCTGTAGATCGAAAAGGAAATAGTCCACGACGTCGCGGTTGATGGGCGGATCAGGGATATCCAGCGTATAAGGGAACCCCCGCAAGTATTGCTCAATGGCTCGCGCCCGATCGTAGGGCGTGGGCTCCGTCGCCGTCAGCTCCTGAGCCAGGGCCGTAATGCGCCGCGGCAACCCATCGGGCAGCTGTAGATAGCGATTCAAGATCCACTCCGGATAGTCCGTACCCGCGTCCTGCAACTCTGCCACGGTGACGTCGGGCACCAGGGAATAGGCAAAGTAGAAATTGGCATCAACCGTCGCACCGAAAAGGTCGTTCTGACTGCGGATAGCCGCTTCGTAAGGCTGGTTGATGGAGACCAGATCCCCGGCAGCGTGCACCAAGTTGTCATCCTCGACGAGGACGTGTACCTGCTGTCTCAACAGACGCCGCCCTTCCTCTTCGGGATCGCGCAACTCCTCCTGGGGTTCGTAGGTATTGACCGCGGCGGCGGCGGTGCTCCACCCGTTGGTCGTGTAACGATCGTAGGTGACACTGCGCCAATAATACCCCACCGGGGATTCCAGAAGAAATTCCGGGGGCACCGGATCAAGTTCTCCAGTACTGATAAGCATCACGGTCTGCTGGGAGAGCTCGGGTCCGGAGCCGATAAGATGTCGTCGCGGCAGACCGCCACGTTGCGCACGCCGCAGCGTATTCCGACTGGGAGGTTCCGGTGTCGTCTGACTCATCGGCGCCTGAGACACCTCGCCCCCTTCACGGGAGGGTCGTTCCACGAGCGACTCGATGCGGTCGATAATCTCCCCGATATTGATCTCGGGCACCACGGCAGAGGTCATCAGCAACCCAATAGTGATAAAGGTCGTCAGCCAGAGCAGTTCGGTGCGCACGTCGTGGGAGTAATCGATGTTATCCCGCTGCCAACGGCGCTCCCGTTGATTCTGAGCGATGGTCGCCATAAGCAGCAGCGCGAAGCCCATCAACAGCAAGAGTGCATCGGTCCCGGCGAAGGAGTAGGAGAAGAGACTGCCAAGCAAAATGCCTAACGGCAGGATGGCCAGGATCGGCCGGGCCCGTCGGCGAACGGTCCAGGCGGCCCACGAGGTGGCGATCCAGACCAGGATGGCCCACGTCAGCGAGGTCGCCACGGGGTCAAAGGCGGTGGAGCCCCCGGCCCACCCACCGAGCCAGAGCGCCGTCCGCTCAATCAACGTGCTGACGTCGACCCAGAGCGCAGTCAGCGCCTCCTGTAGAGGCAAGACCGACGGCGGGATCGGCGGCGCCTCCTCAAAGGAGCGCCTCAACAGATTCAACACGACGTGACGCAGCCCCCGGTAAGCATAGCCAAAACTGGACCACCCATACCCGATAGTTCCGGAGATCAAGGCCCAGAGATCACTCTCAAGCCGGCCCACGCGGATAAGGGTAAGCACGACTCCTATACCGGTATCCAGAAGACGGGCCAGCCAGCCGGAGAGCTTGGTCTGAGCCAACACCCAGCCCACCAACGTCGCCGCCGCGCCAAAGAAAAAGAAAAGGCCGAGGTTGATGCCCCGTACCACCTTAGAGACGCCATAACTGGTGACAAACGAGGACGCACAGAGCAGGAGGAAAGGCAAGACGTTCAGCGGCCCCACCGCCGCGACGAACTTCTGCCAGAGCCAGGCGAGCCAGTTCTGTCGATCTCTCACGTGAGTTGCTGCCATCTTGCTTCCACCGTCCTGCGAACGGGTACCGCCTTGCCCGTTCCCAATATCTGCCACTCCCACTGCCCCTGCTCACCGGGCCGCGCCTCCGGGAGATCCAACAGATCCTGCGTGATGCTGTAGTGAGCGACGTTGAGGCTGGTCAGCTGCGCGGCAATGGCGTCGACGCTGCGCACCGCGCCAAAGGAGGCCGGATCCAGCAGCAGGACCGTCGGCACGGCGCCACGCTGGATCAACGGCATCAGATTCTGTACCCACTGTCGCGACGTCGAGGGCGTGATAATCACGATACTGGTCCGCTGTCCGAGGATCGGTTGTATGCGATGCAACAGCGCCGACAGCGAATGGTGGCCCTCGTTGACCATAGCCAGAGCGCGCAGTATCTCCCAGCGCTGTCCGGTTCCGGCCTTGGGAGGGAGCCAGACCAGCTCCTCTCCGTGCGCCACCAGGCCGACCGAACGCTTGGTACGCAGGCCCCGATCGGCCAGGGACGCTGCCAGGATCACGCCGAGCTCGGGCGTGGAATTCTCGCCGCTCCCGGCCTGGACGCGCCGGTCCATGTCCAGCAGGATCCACCAGTCGCCCGAGGGCGTCCCGTCGAAGAGTCGCACGAAGAGATCGTCGCGCCGGGCGGTGGTCTTCCAGTGAATCCAGCGGGGGCTGTCCCCGGGCACGTACTCGCGAACGCTGCCGGCGCTGACCGTGCGATCGTACGCGGCGGGGCGGGGATGTTCGGAGCCGGAGCGTCCGCCGGGAGCCACCTCGATTGACGGCAAGGGGACGATCGGGGGCAGCACCAGCAGCGGCAAGGTCGCCGGATAGTCGCGCGTCATGGTGAAGATACCAAAGGGATCCCCGCTTTTCAGCGCCAGCGGTCCCAAGTAGAAGAGACCGCGCCGAATGCAGACCGTATCCTGATGCCAGCGGATGTAACTATGTCCGTTGACGCCCGTCCCACGGCTGGCACTGTAGCCGGGCAACGTGGAGTTGTCGTCGATCTCGATCCAAAGCGCCGGAAAACGCCCCGTATTGCTCAGCGTGAAACGCTCGACCAGCCGGTCGCCAACCTGGGCCCAACCGAAGCGCTTCTCCCGTTTAAGCTCCAGGTTGTTCGCCAGGCCGTACGTCCAGATGAAGCTGAGGAGCGTTGCGCCCCCTATCCCGACGAGCAAGACGTCCCATCCTTTATAAGGCGCCAGGAACTTCAATAGCACCAGCAGCAGCAACAGAAACGGCAGGGTTGGGCGGTTGAGCCGCCAGCGGACGTCCGGCTGGTCCAGAGAACCGCTAAAGAGCTTCTTCAGAAATTTCATCTCGTGTCTCGCAACCTACCACTCCAACAATATTAGCACAAGCGATCACAGCAAGCGGGCAAACGAAGCGGTTCTGCGGCTTTCCAAGACCCCTCAGAGACTCCCTGTGACGTTTGTCCATGTTATCACCCCGGCTGCGTTTGCCTTGATCTTGTCTACGCACGTTCTGGGGGGACGAGGGCGGTTTCGGTAATCGATTTGCTTCGAAATCCCGCAAGCTACTCCCAACGCTATCTCAAGAGACCGGCTCTTTTTCCGGCACGGGCACTTCAGTGAGAATCTCACGTACAACCTCCGCCGGATCCTGCTCACGCAGACGCGCCGCCGGCGAGAGGATGATGCGATGTGCCAGCGTAGGTACCGCCAGCGCTTTCACGTCATCAGGCAGCACGTACTCCCGCCCATAGAGGGCGGCGCGGACCTGGGCCGCGCGATAGAGCGTCAGGCTGCCCCGGGGACTGGCGCCCAGATAGGCGTCCGGATGCTGACGACTGTACTGCACCAGCCGCACGATGTAGGTCTTCACCGAGGGGGAGACGTGCACCTCTTTGACGCTCTCCTGGGCCGCACGCACCTCCTCGATGTCGGTCACGGCGTCCAGCGTCTCCACGGGGTGACGGTAGCGCTGTCGCTCCAGCACCTCGATCTCCTCACGCTCCGCCGGATACCCCAGGCTCACCTGCATCAGGAAACGGTCCAACTGAGCCTCAGGCAACGGAAACGTGCCCTCGTATTCGATGGGATTCTGGGTCGCCAGCACCATAAACGGACGCGGGAGGGGCCGGGTAACGCCGTCCACCGTGACCTGCCGCTCCTCCATCGCCTCCAGCAACGCCGACTGCGTCTTGGGCGTGGCGCG
>CAZCPK010000004.1:0-27498 GCA_964500755.1 uncultured Anaerolineales bacterium | reverse complement strand
GACCCGCGCCAATGTCGCAGAACGTGCTTAGCCGCGCACAAGGCAAACGAAACCGTGTTGATGACCTGGGTAATACAAATTGTTTGATGAAGCAGCATGATTTATTCTGTCTCTATGGGAGCAAAAGTATACCGGACATATCGCCGGACAAATGGTATAAGCGTTGCCAGGAGGCGCTGAGCAACCTTAGTAAGCCTTAAAACCGCTTCGTTTGCCCCTTCGTAGGGTGAATTGTCGCGGAGCCGAAGGTGTGCTAAACTGAAAGTGGTGAGTACATTAGTCAAGGAAGGAGCTACTTGTGGAGAAACGTTACCGTATCTTGCGCTTTGTGGCTGGTTTTTGGAAGGTTCTGGCCTGGATCACGTTGGTCTTGGGGATCTTGGGTTCATTGGGTGGGCTGTTGATGGGGCTGATCGGGCTGAGTCCTCAATTTTGGCGCGGCCTGGGATTAAACCCCAATCTCTTTGGTAGCGCCCTGGTGGGCGTTGTCTTTTTCCTCGGCGGGCTTATCGGCACCGCGATTCAGTTCCTGACATTGTACGCGACGGGCGAGGTGCTCTCGCTTTTTATCTCCCTGGAGGAGAATACCCGGGCGACGCACCTGGAGTTGCAGGCGTTGCGGCAGAGCGTCTCGGAGGAACCTTACGAGTATGAGGAGGAAGCTTATCCTTCCCCTGAAGGAGCGGAACATCCTCCTGCGCCCTAAATAATCTGGGCCAGCTGAAGTAAAACGTGCGTCTCTTTTTAGAAAGTGCGCACGTTTCTTTTGTAGGGGAAGAAAGCGCTAGGCGTCGGTAGCTTCTGTGGGATCCAGGTCGTTGGAGGAGAAGCTCTCCGGCAGAAGCTCTTGCAGCGTCCGCTCCCGGTACTCGCCATCGGGTGTGCCGATAAGGACGCGCATTTCCGGCGCGCCAAACTCCTGCATCACCTGTCTGCAGGAGCCACAGGGTGCTCCCCCGTTGCTGGTGACGACGGCCAGCACCACGATCCGCCGCACACCGGCGCCAACCGCGCAGGCGATGGCCGCGCGCTCGGCGCAGATGGTCAGCGGATAGACGGCGTTCTCAAGGTTAGCTCCGGTGAAACGGCGCCCGTCCTCTGCCTGTACGGCGGCGCCCACACGGTAGTGGGAGTAGGGCGCGTAGGCGCGCTCCCGCGCTTCCGTTGCCAGCTCGATCAAGCGCTTTGCATCCAGGTCGTTCTCAGTCATGGCCCTCTTCCTTATCTTCTTCACCTGGGGGGATCTCCGGTTGTCTGATGGCCTGAACCTTACGGATTCGCCGTCCGGTGATCTCGACGACCTCAAAGGTCACGTTTTTGTAGGTCAAGCGCTCCCCAACATCGGGGATGTGTCCCAATTCGTTATAGATAAAGCCGCCCAGGGAGTCCATCTCCTCCACGGGCAGGGGGAGTTCCAGGATTTCCTGCACGTCGTCCAGGGGGATGCGGGTGTCGAAGAGGTAAGTGTCCTTGCCCTTCTCGACGACCTCCGGCTCCTCTCGATCGTATTCGTCCTGGATCTCTCCCACGATCTCCTCGACGACGTCCTCCAGCGTCACCAATCCGGCTACCCCGCCGTACTCGTCGACGACGACGGCCAGCTGGATCTTCTTCTCCTGCATCTCCTTGAGCAGGCTGTCCAGGCGCTTGGCCTCGGGCACAAAGTGAGCGGGACGCAGGATCTCGCGCAGCGGTGGCATCTCCTCGGTAGTGCTCTGATACCGCAGCAGATCTTTAGTGTAGAGCAGACCGATGATATTGTCGATCGTGTCAGCGTAGACGGGAATCCGCGAGTGTCCACTGTTGATCACCCGTTTCAGAACCTCCTGGGGATCGCTGTTGACGTCTACGGCCAGCACGTCGATGCGCGGCCGCATGACCTCACGGGTGATCATGTCGTCGAGGCGGAAGATGGAGGTGATCATCTCACCGGCGCCCTCCTCGATGACGCCCTCTTTCTCTCCGGCGGTGACGAGCGTCCGAATCTCCTCCTCGGTGACGATGGCGGTGCGGCGCAGGGGACGTCCACCCAGTCCGCGAGCCAGCAGGTTGGCCAGGGCCAGCGCCGTGGAAGAGAAGGGTTGAAGCAATAGGTGGACGAGCCGGGTGGTGGTAGAGGCGCGTAGCTGCCAATCCAGGGCCCGCGCGTGGCCCAAGGCTTCCGGCGCCAGTCGTCCGATGCCGAGACTCAGCCAAGCCAGCAGGATGTATCCCCCGACATTGAGAACGGGGCGTACCCATGCGGGACCGGGCAGGGCGGCAGTCAGCGTCTGGGTCAGGTGCACGCCGCGCAGGAAATAGAGGCCGGTGCTGAGCAGCAGCGCAAAGTCCAGGGCGCTGCTCAGCCGGGTGATGTCGGGACGGCTCGCGGCCAAATCCAACGTTCCTTCCTCTCCGGCGTGCCACTCCCAGCGGGAGTGGGTCAGCACGGCGCGGATCACTGCGATCAGGGCCTGGAGCAGGAGTAGGAGCAGGAGCGACCAGACGTCGTTACTCGCCTTCACGATCCTCCGATTCACCCTTTTTTCTCGAAAGGGACGTCTCGCCTTTGATCCGCGCCGGGACGCCAAAGGCGAGTTTGCCGGCGGGGACGTCGTGGGTGACCACCGAACCCGCGCCGGTCTGCGCACCTTCACCGATCTCCACGGGGGCCACCATCAGCGTGCCGGAGCCCAGGAAGACGTCGCGTCCGATGGTGGTGCGGTGCTTCTGCCGGCCGTCGTAGTTGCAGGTGATGATGCCGGCGGAGAGATTGACGTTGGGACCGACCTCGGCGTCGCCGAGGTAGCTGAAGTGGCCCATGTGCGAGCCCTCGCCCAGGGTGCTGTTCTTGACCTCGCCAAAGCTCCCCATGTGCACCCCCTGTTTGAGATGCGCGCCTTTGCGCAGCCGCCCAAAGGGACCGATGTCGCTCTCGTCCTCGATGGTAGCGCCCTCTATGACCGAAGCTTGCACTGTACAGCGGTCGCCGATTGTGCAGCCGTCGACGATGGAGTTGGGGCCGATAACGCTCTCTTCCCCGATGGCGGTCGCCCCTCGCAGGTGGGTGTTGGGCTGGATGACGCTGTCCCGTCCGATGGTAACGCCCGGTTCGATATAGGTGGTCGCCGGGTCGACGAGCGTCACGCCGGCCTCCATCCAACGACGATTGATGCGGCGGCACAGGGCCCGGGTTGCAGTGCTGAGCGCCAACCGGGTGGTGACCCGCGTTGCTTCGAGGGGCTCTCCAGGGAGTACGGTGGCGACGCGCTCACCGTCGCTCGCCGCCCGCGTGACCAGGGACGCGAGATCGTCCAGGTCCCCGGAGGGCAGATAGTTCCAGAGCGTATCCGGTCGACCGCTGAGCACGCCGGCTTCCGGCGCGTTCTCCAACGTGGCGAACGCTGCGCCCGTCGCCGTCTGCTGCGCCAGCAGCTGCTCCAGGGTCTCCCGTTGCAGCAACGGCGCGTCACCGCGTAAAATCAGTAGCTGTGCTGCGTCGCCGACATGTCGCTGAATCGCTTGCCGGGCGTTGGCGGGGATCCTCGTCGGCGTGACGGTGACGAAGCGCGCCCGGTCGCGCGCCCATTCTCGTAAGGGAACTTCCGTCGCCGGGGTGATGGCCAGCAGTGGCGGGCGCTCTGCGAGCGCTTCGGCCAGCTCGAGTACGTGGGCGAGCAGCGGGCGTCCGAGAAGCGGATGTAGAAATCGGGGCCGGCGCGAGTGGAACGCAGCGCGTTTATCGTGGGCCAGAATCATAATTGCGCAGTGCATTGCGTCTTTCCTTTCTGACACGGTGTTCTGTCAAGTTTGGATCTGGTGAAAAAAGTTTGTTACCGCAGCGAGCGCCTGAAATTACGACATTTTTACTGGAAAATTATGACTCCATTGAAATAACTAAATATCTCACCACAGAGATCACGGAGAGCATAGAGAAAAATTTAGTATGGTGTTTAATTATTTTCGCATTTCTCCGGATATCATGACAGAAAATCATAATAGAACTTAAAATCTCTGTGCCCTCCGCGTGCTCTGTGGTTAGATTGACCTTTTTTCAGTAGAGGCAACTTTATGTTTAACTATTTTTACACTCGACCGGGTTTCATGGTGGAAAAGTATAGCAGAATCGATTATAGCACGGGGAGGGGCGGGGGCAACTTCCTCTGTGAGAAATCGCACCTGGGGACAGATTGTTTTTGAGACCGGTTTTGGGTATAATCGGGGCACGAATCGTCGGGATGAGGAGGTCGTATGGAACTTGTAGAGCTGAGCTGCAAAAGCTGTGGGGCGCCCATCGAATCCGAGAATATCGATTGGGATCTGGCGATGGCGCGATGTGAGCATTGTGGGGCGGTGTTCGCCCTCAAGGAGTCGACCGCCCCCGATGCGTTGAAATCGCAAGTACCCCGTCATCGGGAGCCGGAGCCTATGCCGAAGGGTATCGAAGTGTTCGACACCGGCGGGGATCTCAAGATCGACTACCGTTGGTTTCGCCCGACGTACATTTTCATGATTGTCTTCACGGTCTTCTGGAACGGCTTTATGATTGTGTGGCACGGCATCTCCCTGGTCTCCGGTGCCTGGCCGATGTCCCTGTTCGGAAGTCTACATACACTGGTGGGGATTGGGGTAGCCTACTATACGTTGGCGGGCCTGATCAATCATACCATCCTATGGGTGAGCATGGGACAGCTGGTCGTGCGGCATCGTCCGCTGCCCTGGTGGGGCAACAAGCAGTTCTTCGCCTCAGATATCACCCAGGTTTATAGTAAGGAGAAGATCCATCGCTCTGATAACGGTGTAAACTATACCTACGAGGTTTTCGCCAAGCTGCAGGATAACAGCGAGGAGGAGTTAGTGGGACGATTGCAGAAGCCGGGTCAGGCGCTCTACATCGAACAGACGTTGGAGGAGCACCTGGGCATCCGGGATCGTCCTATACGCGGGGAGTTACCGCGTTGAGTGGGTCCGGATGGCATGGCCGGCTTCGATGGGCGCATACAAAACTGGGGGGACTAAGTAATGAGAACCACGGATTTCACGGATGACACAGATTTGAAGTTAAAAATCGGTGGAAATCGGTGTCATCCGTGGTTAAAAATAGACGAGAGCAATGAAGTCCCCCACGTAGTAAATACGCCCGGCTTCGATTTGCTCTCCGGTTATACAGCGCGGACAGACGAAGCGGTTTTGGGGCTTTCTTAGGTCCTTCAGCGCTTAGCCTCCCGGCGACGTTTGTCCAACTCGTCACCCGGCTTCGTTTGCCTTACGCTTGCCTACGGGTATTGTGAGGCATCGAGGCCGTTTTTGCCGCTGATGTGCTTCAAAATCCCGGCGCGCCCAAAAGTTTGACATTATCATCCAATATGTTAGAATATTTCAAGTTTATAGGGCATCCTTTATCTAGAAATATGCAATGATCTACGTAGTGGATGCGTGAGGAGTTGGAAGAGTGGAAGAATCTAGAGAAGCAAGAGATAAGTCCCCGGCGGAAGAAGAATCTGTCTCGATGGAGAACCTCTCCGAGCAGGCCTTGGATTTTGAAGAGCCGAAGCGTGGGCAGCTACGCGAGGGCGTGGTATTGGCCGTGCGGAACAATGGTTTGGTCGTTGACATCGGCGCCAAACGCGATGGATTTGTCCCGACCGCTGATCTCGACAAGTTGTCGGAGGAAGAGCGTGCGGAATACGTAGAGGTCGACGCTACGGTTCCGACGGTCGTGACCGAGATGCGTGGCGGTGAGGATCCCATCATGCTCTCCATCAATCAAGCCCTTGAGCTCGAGGATTGGCGCGAGGCCGAGCGTCTGAAGAAAGAAGAAGAGGTGGTGGAGACCGAGGTTGCGGGATCCAACCGTGGCGGCCTGTTGGTCGAGATTGGGCATCTGCAGGGCTTCGTCCCCATGTCGCAGTTGATTGGGTTTTCCCGTATTCGTGACGCCAAGAAGCGCTATGATCGCTTGAACGCCATGGTGGGGGAAAAGCTGCTGCTCAAGGTCATCGAGGTCAACCGTCAACGCCGCCGGTTGATTCTCTCCCAGCGTGCTGCCGCCAAGGAGTGGCGGGCGCAGCGTCGTCAGCGCTTGCTTGAGGAACTGGAGCCGGGACAAGTACGCTCCGGTCGGTTGAGCCAGATCACCGATTTTGGTCTGTTTGTCAACCTTGGGGGGTTGGATGGCCTGGTGCACGTCTCCGAACTCTCCTGGGGCCGTATTGAAGATCCGGAAAGCGTCTACAAGGTCGGTCAACAGGTCAAGGTTAAGGTGCTCAACGTCGACCGAGAGCGCGAACGGATCGGTTTGAGCATCAAGGCATTGCAGCCCGATCCCTGGGAATCCGTTGCGGAGAAGTATTCCGAAGGCGACCTCGTGACCGGTCACGTCACTCAGGTGGTGGATTTCGGTGTCTTTGTGGAACTGGAGCCCGGCATTGAGGGGCTGCTGCACAACTCGGAGCTCGTCTCCCCCGCTCAGCGAGAGGAACTCGAGTCCGGTGACGAGGTTCTCGTCAAGGTCATTCGCGTTGAACCGCGTCGCCGCCGCATTGGGCTGAGCGTCCGTCAGGTCCGTCTCCACGAGTGGGAGGCCTGGCACGCCGAGCGAGAGGAAGAAGCGGCGGCTGAGCCTGAGCCTGAGGAAGCGCCTGAAGCGGAACCTGAGGCAGAACCTGAACCGGAAGCGCCGGAGGCTGAGGAAGCGCCAGAGCCTGAGCCCGAAGCGGAGCTGGAATCCGAGCCTGAGGAAGCGCCTGAAGCGGAACCTGAGGCAGAACCTGAACCGGAAGCGCCGGAGTCTGACGAGCCGGCGGCTGAGTTTGCAGAGGAAACTGCCGAGGAAACCGAGGGAGAGACGCCGTCCGACGAAGAGGATTTGGACGAGGCCTAGTCTCTTTGCGCTCAGCCCCTTACGCCACCCGATTTCATTGAGGTCTAGAGATATTGAATTACGGTATTCGGGTTTAGCCAAGTGTGACGCACCTTATGCCGTGACTTCAGGACGTTAAACTGTCGTCAATTAACAGCGCCCGGCTGATCGGCCGGGCGCTGTTTACGGTGTACCGTGGGATTGCGTCAATTGAGCCGTTGCGCTACGAGCGCGACCCAATCCTTGTACTGAGGTTGGGCGATGAGGTGCAGTCCGGTGGATTTGAAGGCCGCGACCAGCGGCTCGACCTGATCCTGAAGGATGCCGGACGCCACGAGTCGCCCGCCGGGTCGGAGACGCGTTGCCAGGTCTTCTTCCTGCGCCATCCGCAGCAGGATGGAATTGAGTAGATTGGCGAGGATGAGGTCGTATTCTCCGGTGACGTCTGCCAGGGAACCGTGCAGCACTTGGACCTGAGCAGCTACACCGTTACGCTGTACGTTCTTGCGGGCGGTGGCGACCGCCGCCGCGTCGTGGTCGACGGCCAATACGGTCGCGGCGCCCAGTTTGGCGGCTGCCAGAGCGAGAACGCCGGTGCCCGTGCCCAGGTCCAGCACGCGCATGGGGGATTCTCCGTATTGTTCCAGGGCCTCAAGGCAGAGCCGGGTCGACGGGTGGAGGCCCGTGCCAAAGGCCAGGTCCGGATCGATCGTCAGTACAAGTTCAGCCCTTGCGGACGTATACCTGCGCCAGGGTGGTCGGATGACGAAGTGCTCTCCGACGTGGAGGACGTCCAGCGTCTCTTGCCACGCTTTCTTCCAGCTTTCCTCGTTGACGATCGCATAGCGAGGGTGGGGGAGGGGGCAAATTTGATCGAGGTGCCCGAGCGCTTCGTCGAGACTCCGTCGCCTCTCCTCGAGAAGCTCATCGACTTTCAGATATGCGTGCACCGTGACCCTATCACCTTGACGGTTTTGGCCGAGGTCCAGCGCCACGCCGTCGGAGGTGTAACGCCGCATGACCTCGGCGACGGCCTCCGCTACTTCGCGCTCAATCGTAAGACTGACCTGGAGCCATTCCATGGTGATGGGCCCGGGGCGCTAGAGGCCCAACACCTCCTTAAGCCGGTCGACGAACCCCTGTTTCTCCTGGACGATGGATTCAGTATCGAGCGTATCCGCCAGCTCCTTGAGCAGTTCCCGTTGGCGGTCTGAGATCTGCTCGGGAATGCCGACCTGCACCATGACGAGTTGATCTCCCCGACCGTTTCCTTGCAGGTGAGCAATGCCCATGTTTCGCAAGCGCAACACGGCGTTGGGCTGGGTTCCCGGCGGTATCTCCAGCTCCTGCTCTCCCTCCAGCGTGGGGACGTTGACCTTGGTACCCAGCGCCGCCTGCGTCACGTTGACCCTTAGTTCGAGCAGCACATCACTGTCACGGCGCTTGAAGTAGGGGTGAGGCTTGACGTGGATGTTGACGTAAAGGTTGCCCGGCGGCCCTCCGTTCTCACCCGGCTCGCCCTGTCCAGAGAGGCGCAGGCTCATGCCGCTGTCCACGCCGGCGGGGATGTCGACGCTGAGTTTCCGCTGGCGGTAGATTTTGCCCGAGCCGTTGCACTCCTCACAAGGATCGTGGATGACCTGTCCTGAGCCCTCACAGCGCGGACATGTGGTGATGTTGACGAAAGAGCCGAGAATCGTCTGCTGGGCGCGGCGGACCTGTCCGCTGCCGTTGCACTCGGGACAACGTTCCGGACGGCTACCCGGTTGCGCACCGCTGCCGTCGCAGTGCGGGCATATCTCCATCCTACGGACGTTGACTTCCTTCTGGGTGCCAAAAGCGGCTTCCTCGAAGGTGATGTCGACGCGGGTGCGGATGTCACGTCCGCGGCGGGGGCCCGTGCGCCGACCTGTACCGAAACCAAACCCCCCCAGGTTCCCGAAAACCTCGGCGAAGATGTCGAAGGGGTCGCGGAAGCCGTCAAAGCCGCTCATCCCGGACTTTACGGTGCCAAACCGATCGTACATCGCGCGCTTTTCGGGATCGGAGAGCACTTCGTACGCCTCGTTGATCTGTTTGAAGCGCTCCTCCGCATCCGGAGCGTCGTTGACGTCGGGGTGGTACTGACGCGCCAGCTGCCGGTATGATTGCTTGATCTCCTGTTGCGTGGCGCCTTTGGCTACTCCCAGGACACCATAGTAGTCATTATTTGCCATGCTCACTCCACAGAACTATATTGTGCGGTTCGTACCTCAATTGTCCTTAGCAGCATCAGACGGCGTCTCTTCTGCCGCTTCTTCTTTTTCTGCTGTTGTCGCCTCCCGAGCGGGCTCAGGGGGCGCCTTGGCAACCACCACCCGGCTGGGACGCAGCAGCTTTTCTCCCTGCAGATATCCCCGCTGGACCTCGGCGACGATCTCACCATCTTCGAACTCCTCGGTCTCCTGATGGAGTATCGCTTCGTGGTAATTGGGATCGAACGTGTCACCCGGTTTAACATCGATGGGCGTGACGTTCTCCTGATTCAGGAGGTTTTCCAGTTTCTGCTTGACCAGACGGATGCCGTCGAGCCATTTGTGGTCCTCAATGGCCTCCGGAACGTTGTCCAGCGCGCGCTTGAAATCGTCAAGGATGGGCAAGAGGCGCAGCAGCAGGCCGGCGTTGGCGGTCGCCTGCCACTCTTCCTTCTGCGCTTCGGTGCGTCGGCGGTAGTTCTGGAACGAGGCCTGGGCGCGCTGCCAGCCATCGAGGTTACGTTGCGCGGTCTGCTCCAGCTCTTTTATGGATTCTTGCAGGGCCTCCATCTCCGCCTGTAGGTCAGCGCGGGTGGGCTGCGCCTCGGTCGCTGCTTCAGCTTCTGGGCGTTTATCAGTTCGTTCGGCAGCCGGTTCTTCCGTCTCCTGTTCAGCCTGTTCGATTTCTTCTTCCATTTCGTTCTGGGTCGTCTTCTTCTCTTTGTCTGCCATGATACTCTCTCCAATAAAGATTATGGATGTGCGGATATCAAAATCAAGGTATTCCGTAGTCGGTGGGCGGTAACAGCTCGTCTCGACTCTCGGGATGGTACATCTCGTAGACCATCTCGTTGAGCACGTCGGCGACGAAGCGCACCACGGAGATGGTGCGACCGTACGACATACGTATGGGCCCGAGGACGCCCAGCGCGCCGGTCGCGTAGTTAGCGATTCCGTACCGCGTCAGCACCATGCTGCAAGCCCGCAGGGCGTCCCACTGGCTCTCTCCGCCGATGATGACGCGGACGTTGCCGATACCCGCGGTCGGACTGAGGGCGTTGGCGATCACGGCCTGGAGGCGATTGTGCTCCTCCAGTACCTGGATCAAGCCCGCCGACGTCGACTCTTCCTCGGCGAACTCGGGCTCCTTAAGGAGTTGGGGCAGGCCGTGATGGTAAATTTCATCCGCCGGTTGGGTCTCCGTCTTGCGCATCAGGCTGAGCACTACGTCCAGAATCTCCTGTTCAAGCGGAGGAAAATCCTGCTGGTGTCGCTCGATCTCTTTCACCGTCTGACCCGTATAGCGTTCGTTGAGTCCTGTCGTCACTTCACTTAGGTTCTTCTGGGAAAGGGGGGTCGGGAGGGCCAGAACGCGCTGTTCTACCATGCCGCCTTCCATGACGAGTATCAGAAGAACGGCGCGCCCGTGGGTGGCGATGAGCTCCAGGTGCTTGTAGATAGCGCGCTCTGCGCGTGGCGCTGTCACGACCGCCGCGCTCCGTGTGATATGTGCCACGACGGACGCGGCCAACGGCATCCATTCCTCAATGTGATTGCGCGCCTGATGGAATTGGTGCGCGATCTGGCGCTGCTCGATGGGGGAGAGAGCTTGCTCTTCCATCAACCGTTCGACAAAGTAGCGGAAGCCGTTTTCCGTGGGGATGCGACCGGCCGACGTGTGCGGTTGGAGGAGGTAGCCCAGCTTTTCCAGCTGAGCCATTTCGTTGCGTACTGTAGCCGAGCTGACGTCAAGATGATAGCCCTCAACGAGCGTACCCGAGGCTACCGGTATCGCCGACTTCACGTGTTCCCGAACGATCAGTTTCAGTATTTTTGCCTGTCGAGGGGTGAGTTTGGGCGTTTTCATCCTTCCTCTTATTCTATCAACTGTTTCATTGATCCTCTCGGCATTGAATCACGACGGTCTCTTTAGCAATCTCTTGCTAAGAGTGCTAAGACCATCCCTTACTATACCATGAAGAGGGGCGCTGTCAATATTTGATGGTCGGGTGGATGCAAGTGCGATGGGTGCTGCTGGTTCTAGGGAGTCTGAAACAGATCGCTTATTGTACCCCGCCCTCGCTCCTCCAGAACGTGCTTAGACGGGGGGCAGGAGAAACGTGGACGAGATTACTACGAGTGACAAACGGTAAAGGAAAAGGGGCTTCCCTTCGCGATCTCTGCGGGCTCTGCGGTGAGCTATGAGTAACGACCCGTAGGGAGTTCGAAGCAAATCGCCGGGCGAAAACGGTCTGCTGCCTCACAACGTCCATACGCCGAGAGGTCTTAGAAATTCTCCGAACCCCTTCATTTGCCCCGGTGCGTGAGCACTTGACAAAATTCCGATGCTTTGTATAATACTGAACGTTGATGCGGGGTGGAGCAGTGGCAGCTCGTCGGGCTCATAACCCGAAGGTCGGCGGTTCGAATCCGCCCCCCGCTATTTTTATTCGGCGAGGTAGCTCAGTGGCAGAGCAGGGGACTCATAAGCCCTTGGCCGTGAGTTCAAATCTCACCCTCGCCACCTGACATAGAAACGGGGTCGAGATCCTGCGAGGGAAAAGCGGCCACGTTTCTTTTTTATTGTACACCTTGGCTCCACTGAAATAACTAAATAGCTCACCACAGAGACACGAAGGGCACAGAGAAAACAAGAGGGTACGTAAATAAAATTAACCCAAGACGCTTATTTCGTGAATTTTTCTCCATGCCTTTTTACTATTACCCTCCGTGTTCTCTGTGTCTCAGTGGTTTAGACACTTTTTTTCAGTAGAGTCAACCTTTCTCTGGCCAGAAATCTGCGTCACCGTTGCCACGGCGGAGTTTGTCCAATCCAGAGAAGACCGGGCGGTTTTCACCACGGGGGTACCGATGTCTACGTCAGAAAAGATCAAGCAGGATCCCTTGCTTTTTCGTTTTTCACTGTACGGGTTTCTCAAGAATCTCCGTTTCTTTGAGCCGTTTCTGATCCTCTTTTTTCGAGACGCCGGGTTGAGCTTCTTCCAGATCGGTGTGCTGTACGCCGTTCGGGATATCGCCACCAATCTTCTGGAGATTCCGGCGGGGGTCCTGGCCGACGCCTATGGACGCCGGCGGTCGATGGTACTCTCCTTCTCGGCCTACATCATCTCCTTCTTTGTATTCTATTCGCTGCCGGGTTTTGCGACCTTCGCTCTGGCGATGGTGGTCTTTGGGGTGGGGGAGGCTCTACGCTCCGGGACGCATAAAGCGCTTATTCTGGAACATCTGCGCCTCAGCGACATGGAGACTCTCAAGGTATCGTATTACGGGCGGACTCGGGCCGCCTCTCAGTTGGGCTCGGCGCTCAACTCGCTTCTCGCGGCCGGGTTGGTCTTCTATACCGGCAACTATCGCTACGTCTTTCTGGCCTCTATCTTGCCATACGTCCTCGACCTGGTCAATCTGGCGACCTATCCTCGCGCCCTGGACGGTGATCTGAACGCGGTGGCCTGGCGTGACTTACCTGCGCAGTTCAAACTGACCGGGCGGACGTTCCTGGGAATCTTTCGAAAGCCGGCGGCGTTGCGCGCCATCTTCAACAGCTCAGGCTTTGACGCTTTTTATAAGGCGACCAAGGATTATCTGCAGCCTATTCTGGAGTCTTTTGCGTTGGGATTGCCCGTCTTCGTCGCGCTGGAGGCGGACCGGCGTTCCTCTCTGGTGATCGGCGGCGTCTACTTCGTCATATATCTGCTCAGCAGCTATACCTCTCGGCACGCCGGAACCCTCGGCGCCTATTTTGGAGACGTGGCTCAGGCCATCAACCGGACGTTTTTTATCGGCGCCGGGTTACTCCTGGTGGCGGGAGTGGCCTCCTGGCAATCCATTTCCTCGCTTTCCATTCTCGTCTTTCTGGCCCTCTATCTGCTGCATAATCTGCGTAAGCCGTTGAACGTCGCCTTTATCAGCGATCAGATTGACAACGAGGTGATGGCCTCCGGCCTGTCCGTGGAGTCGCAGCTGGTCACGTTGTTGATGGCTGCACTCTCGCCGATGTTAGGCGCGCTGGCCGACCTGTTGGGCGTTGGCTCGGCGCTGGCGATCTTGGGATTCATCATGGTGATGTTGGCCGTTGCGACGCGGGTGTCGACTTCCGAGGCGTTGAACGCGGGGACCGATTCTTCGGGCGCCAGCTAGGTGTAGCATCAGAGGCAAAAAACTGCTATGAAGATCAGAGAGAGCGGCATGCCCTCCGAGGCGTGGTGGGCGTCCTTTTTCGACGTTGAGATCCTTCTGGATCGTCTGGACATCCGAAATCTGAAGGGCGATATCGTCGATCTCGGTTGCGGTTACGGGACGTTTACCGTCGCTGCTGCTGTCCGGACAGCGGGAACCATCTACGCCTTTGATATTGAGAGCGCCATGGTCCAGACGACGGCGGCGAAGGTGCGGGAAAGGTCCCTGGAGAACGTCGTGGTGCGCGAGCGGGATTTTCTCACCGAGGGGACAGGCTTGCCCGCCGCGAGCTGTGTTTACGTGATGGCTTTCAACATCCTGCACGCCGCGGAACCGCAACGCATCCTTGAAGAAGCGTGGCGCATTTTGCGACCGGAGGGACGCATTGGTATCGTTCACTGGATCGTGGATCCGTCGACCCCGCGTGGCCCCACGCTGGCCCTACGTCCGGAGCCAGAGCAATGTCGTACCTGGCTCCGCGCGAGCGGATTTACGGTGCACTGCCCCAGGATTCAACTCCCCCCCTTCCATTATGGCGTTGTAGGGGTGAAATAGCCGGGGGTATTGCTGGAGGGGCTTATCCAAGAAGTCCGGGATCGGGCTCTGGCGTTTGAACGTCTCGGCGTGCTTGACCTTTGGGTGGGTTGAGATTTTTGGCCTTGCCCCTAGTTTTTTTGGAGGAGGTTACATCCATGACGGTTCCACCGATCACTGAGCAGATTACTTTTCTCTACACCGAGGATCTGGCGAAGACGGCCCACTTCTACGAGGAGGTGCTGGCATTGCCGCTGGTCCTGGATCAAGGAGGCTGCCGTATCTATCGGGTGCGGGAGGGCGCGTATCTGGGCGCCTGTGAGCGGGAGGACGCGCTCCGGCCGACAAACGGTGTCATTGTGACCCTGGTGACCCCGGAGGTGGACGCCTGGTACGCCCGCCTGAAGGAGCATGACGTGCCGGTCGAGAAGGGGCCGGCGGTGAACGAGGAGTATCGGATCTACCATTGTTTTGTGCGCGATCCCAACGGCTATCTCATCGAGTTCCAGCGCTTTCTGGATGAGGATTGGGCTGCCACGTAATGCGTTGACGTGTGCCTGCTTCGGGCTATACTGGGGGGGCCTTTGGGCTACCTGTCCCTTTTAGGGTAGGGCGAGGGGGCGCTCCATTTCGCCCTGGCTGTGGTTTTCTGCGCCACAGGTATAGATGGGTCAGCACGAGAGGAGTTGTGTATGCAGCGATTACGGTTTTTACGTGATACGGACATCTTTTACGGGCTACGTACGGAGCACTTACGGACGATCGCCGACGTTTGCCAAGAGGTCACCTATCGTGAGGATGACATTATTGTTCGGGAGAATGCGCGTAGCGATGAGCTCTATATTATCGTCGAGGGGCGGATCGATATCATCATCGACCCGACGCTGGTCGGCAGGCACCCACGCAAGGACCCCGCACCGACCGGTATCGTCACCCTACGTCCGGGTCAGACGTTCGGTGAAATAGGTCTGGTTGATAACGGCTTACGGTCTGCCTCTGCACGCGCGGCCTCCCCGGAGACGCGACTGCTTTCCATCAGCCGCCGGGATCTATTGCGCCTCTGTGAGGAGAACTACGAGCTAGGGTATTATATTATGCGCAACATCGCCGGGGAGCTGGCCTTCAAGATCCGCAACACCGACCTGATGCTCCGCGAACGGTTGCTCTGGAAAAGTCAGTCTCCGCAGGGCTAGCGCCAATGGGACAAGCAGATCTATTCTACCGCTTTGGCGCGGCGTTAGCCATCGGCGCACTTATCGGGCTGGAACGGGAGCATTCTCATCGTAAAGCCAACGAGGAGCTCTTCGCGGGCGTCCGCACCTTTCCTCTGATTTCCCTGGTGGGTTGCATGGCGGCGTTACTCAGTGACGTCGTGGGCGCCGGGTCTTTCCTGGGCGTTCTCGTGATTATGGGATTACTGATCACCATGGCGTACTTCGTCGAATCTCGCCACGGTGACACGGGGCTGACCACCGAGGTCTCTGCCATCGTCACCCTGCTGGCCGGCGCGCTCTGCTACTGGGAGTATCTGCCGTTGGCCGCGGCCATCGCGGTGGCGATGACCGTGCTCCTCTCGTTGAAGCCTGAGATTCGCTCTGTCGCCTATAATCTGACGCAGGAGGACATCTACGCGACGCTGAAGTTCGCCTTTATCTCGGCCATCGTCCTGCCGGTGTTGCCCAATCAGACTTTTGGCCCGTTAGACGTGCTCAATCCGTACAAGATATGGCTGATGGTCGTCTTTATCTCGGGGATCAGCTTTTTGGGCTATCTGCTCATCAAGATCGTCGGGCCCGAGCAGGGGATTGGCCTGACGGGATTGTTGGGTGGGATCGCTTCCAGCACGGCGACGACGCTCAGTTTTGCGCAGCGCAGTCACCAGGACCAAGAGCTGGCGAAGCCCTTTGCCATGGCGATTATGATCGCCTGGACGGTGATGTTTGTTCGGGTACTCATCGTGGTCGGGGCGCTCAATCGCCGACTGTTGGCCGGCCTCTGGATGCCCATCGGCGCCGCGTTGCTCGTGGGGCTGCTCTATTGCGTCTATCTTTACTTCTCACAGCGCACCGACGAGACGCGCAACCTGGAGTATGCGAATCCCTTTGATCTGGGGCCGGCGCTGACCTTTGGCTCGCTCTATGCCCCGATATTGATCGTCTCCAAGGCGGCCGAAGTCTACCTGGGGCAGACTGGACTCTATCTCTCCAGTATCGTCGCCGGGCTCACGGACGTCAATGCCATCACCCTCTCCCTGGTCGATCTTTTTAGTGTGCCGCAGGGTATCGGCTTGGCGACGGCTTCCCGCGCCATCGTGCTGGCGGCCATTTCCAATACGGTGGTCAAGGGCGGGATCGTCCTTTCGACCGGGACCAAGGAACTGCGTAAGGCGCTGTGGCCTGGGTTTATTCTCGTCATCGCGTCAGGACTGGGTGCGGCCTTCTTAATGTGATGTGCCTTCTGTCCAGAGAGCGGGAGTAGAAGAACCTCCGTTCAATAAACGTAGACTGCCCTGACCCATGTGAGCCACGCACCGCTTAACCGTAACGTGATGTAGCTGCTTTGAAGGAGGACGTTCTTATGTCGGAACCTAAGGTGGCGCCCTACGGCGCTTGGAAATCACCCCTGACTTCGGATGCCATCGTCGCCGGGACCATTCGTCTAGGCAAACCGGTGGTCGATGGCGCGGATATCTATTGGCTCGAAGGTCGTCCGGCGGAAGGGGGGCGGAACGTTATCGTGCGGCGTACCGCGGATGGAACGATGTCGGAGCTCATTCCCTCGCCCTACAACGCGCGCTCGCGCGTCCACGAGTATGGCGGCGGCTCCTTTACCGTGCATGAGGGGATCGTCTATTTTACCAACTTTCGAGATCAACGTCTCTATCGAGTGGAACCCGGCGCGCGCATTCGTCCCATTACACCGGATACGGCGTTGCGTTACGCCGACGGCGTGATCGACGCCGAGCGGAACCGTATGCTCTGCGTGCGGGAGGATCACCGTATCACGCTGCGCGAGGCGACCAATACCATCGCCAGCATCAACCTGGTGGGAGATCCGGACGGTGGCGAGGTGTTAGTCTCCGGCAACGACTTCTACGCCGCTCCCCGTCTGAGCCCCGACGGCAAGCGCCTCTGCTGGCTCACGTGGAACCATCCGCACATGCCGTGGGACGCCACGGAGCTCTGGGTCGCTGGGGTTGAGGACGACGGCTCCCTGGGCGAAGCGCAGCACGTCGCCGGCGGCGAGGCGGAGTCGATCTACCAGCCGGCCTGGTCGCCGGAGGGTGTCTTGCATTTCGTTTCCGATCGCACCGGCTGGTGGAACCTCTACCGCTGGCGCGAAGGCGAAGTTGAGGCGTTACTGCCCATGGAAGCGGAGTTTGGTGAGCCGCAGTGGGTCTTTGGCATGTCGACCTACGACTTTCTCGACGCCCATACGCTGATCTGCACCTACACGCAGGACGGTGTCTGGTACCTGGGGTGCCTGGATACGGAGGCGGACGCTTTCACACCCATCGATCTGCCGTACACCAGTGTGATCTCGCCTAAGGTAGGGCCCCACGGCGTTGCGGTGCGTGTCGGTTCGCCGCAGAGACCCTCGGCTATCGCTCTGGTGGATCCTGAGACGTACGCGGTGGAGACCTTGCGTCTTTCCATGCAGGACGGGTTGGACGCCACCTGTCTCTCCCAACCGGAGCCTCTAGAGTTCCCGACGTCCGATGACCTCACCGCCTATGGTCTCTACTATCCTCCTCAGAATGAGGATTTCACCGCACCGCAAGGCGAGCGCCCGCCGCTCTTGCTCTTCATCCACGGTGGACCGACGGGGGCAGCGTCCAGCACGCTTAACCTGGAGCTGCAGTACTGGACCAGTCGAGGATTTGCGGTGGTGGATCTCAACTATCGGGGGAGCACGGGCTACGGGCGTGTGTACCGGGAGCAGCTCTATGGAGAATGGGGGATCGCCGACGTTGCCGACGCGGTCAACGGCGCGCGCTATCTGGTGGAGCGGGGCGACGTGGACGGAGAACGCCTTGCGATTCGCGGGGGGAGCGCCGGCGGCTTCACGACGCTGGCAGCGCTGACCTTCCATGAGACCTTTAAGGCCGGCGCCAGCTACTACGGCGTCGCCGACCTGGAAGCGCTGGCCCAGGAGACGCACAAGTTCGAGTCGCACTACCTCGATCAGCTGATCGGTCCCTATCCGCAGGCCCGGGATCTCTACGAGGAGCGCTCGCCTATCCACCACATTGAGCGCCTCTCCCGTCCCGTCATTTTCTTCCAGGGGTTGGAAGACGAGGTGGTGCCGCCGAATCAGACGGAGCGGATGGTGAAAGCGCTGCGGGCGAAGAAGGTCCCGGTCGCCTACGTGCCCTTTGCCGGTGAACAGCATGGCTTCCGCCGCGCCGAGCACATCAAACGGTCGCTGGAGGCCGAGCTCTATTTCTACGCCCAGGTCTTTGACTTCCCAATGGTGGATCCGGTTGAGCCGGTCGCCATCGAAAATTTGTAGTGTGATTCCCCGACGTAAAAAGCCCCCGGTCCGCTTCGACCGGGGGCTTTTTACATTCGCGTCTCAGGCTGGAGCGACGCTCTCGAAGGCGCCGGCTTTCAATGAGGCCAGCAATTCCTGCTCATTGGCCGGCTCTTTGACCAGCAGATTGTAATAACGTCCGATCTGGCTGCGGTGATGCGCGTCGGAGTTCGCGAGAAGGACGCTCCCCGCCGCCGAGGCCTGCGTCCGAATCTGTCGCGCTGCGGCCCGCGGCGTGTTACGGGAGTGGAGCTCCATCCCGTGCGGCGGATAACGTTTCAGGTCCAGGGCGACCTCCGGGGCGAAGCGGAAGGGGTGCGCCAGCGCCAGAAAGCCCACCCGCTCCTCGACGTAGGTGTGCAACGCCGGGTACGTCCACTCACGATACTCCAGTTCCGGCTCCTGAATGCCCAGTACCAGGACGTGTTCTCCCGGGAGACTGATCTCGATTCCGCCGAAGACCTGAAAGGGCGCATACTTGGCGTTGAGAAGCGCCAGCTCCTCGGCGGGAACGAGGCGATTGTGGTCGGTGATAACCAGGGCGTCCAGCTGGCGGGCGATAGCGGCGTGAATCATCTCGTCGGTCGCCGAACGTCCGCAGGCCGAGCGCTCCCGGGTGTGAACGTGCAGATCGATTCTCATCAGGGTTACAAAACTCCTTCTGATCGCACTCCGCTGAAAAAGCATCTGAACCACTGAGACACAGGGAACACTAAGGTACATAGAGACCCCCAAAGAAGGCCCAGAGATACACAGAGAATTCAAGAATGAGGTGCGGAACCGAGATGCTGTACGATCCGATGTCATACTTTCCTCCTTACCGACCTGGCTTTCGCGCCAATAGATCAAAAGCTCTTTGTGATCTCTGTGAAAAATCTCTGTGTCCCATATGATCTGGAGACGTGTGCGGTAGTGAAGAAATTCATAAAAAGCGTACTTGGTTAATTTTATTTAAGTACACTCTTATTTTCTCTGTGCCCTCCGTGTCTCTGTGGTGAGATTTTTGTTATTTCAGTGGAGTCAAAGATGAATATTTATAACTTCATTATCCGTCGCAAACGTTCCACCGTTGGAACGTTTAAACGTTATAATGTACCTCGCCATTATACCAGGTTTGGGCTATCTCCGCGTCTCTAGAAAATTGCAGCCTGAGATTTTCTCATTTTCGTCTTCTTACCTATTGACAGGAGGTCGCGCAATGTTTATAATGTAATTATAGTATAACAAACTTTCCCCCAGAGAGGTACCGTGATTGATAGGGACTCACCGATACCGCTATATTACCAGCTCAAGACGTTCCTGCGGCAGAAAATTGAGGACGGAGAACTGCAGCCGGGGGATCGCTTGCCCACGGAGCAGACGCTGGGCAAAAGACACCAGATCAGCCGGACGCCGATTCGGCAGGCGTTGAGCGAGCTCGCTCAGGAAGGCTACATCTATCGACAGCCGGGCCGCGGTACCTTTGTCGCGGAGCCCCCGACTGAGACCGAAGCGTGGGATACCTTACACTTCCTCGCCTACGACGTGCGCTGGGTCGCCTTGATGGAGCGCGCGGTGCGGCGGTGGAACGAGCTGCACGCGGAGCGTGAGGTTGAGTTGGACGTGACGATGCCCTCCCAAGCAGAGTTTCACCAGGTTCTCTGCGCTTCCGTCGGCAGCGGGCAGATCCCGGACGTCGTCTCTATCGACTACGTATGGGTGGCGCGCTACGCCCGGCTGGGCTTCCTGGCCCCGCTGGACGAGCTGACACCGGAGTTCGCCCAGTGGCTGGTGACCGCTTTCGAGGCGCCGGTGCTGCGCAACAATACGCTGGAAGGCCATCTGTACGGCGTCCCGGTGCAGGCCGACGTCACCGGGCTCTGGTATCGGCGGGATTGGTTCGAGGCCGAGGGGGTGGCGCCGCCGCGAACCTGGGATGAATGGCTGCAGGTGATGACCTACTTCGACCAGGAGAGCGTCAAACAGCGTTGGGGATATCGTTGTCCGATCTCCTTTCCCGTCAGCACCACCACCGGCGAGGCCACCGTCAACCTGTTGTTGCCCCTGGTGTGGAACGCCGGCGGCACGTTAATCGACGCCCAGGGGCGCCTGACCCTGAAGGATCCCGCGCTGGTACGGGTGCTGAAATTATTGCAGGCCATTGTCCGGGAGCACGACTACCTACCTGCCGACGTTATCTCCTTTCACTGGTGGGATTCGCCGCGCATGCTGGCGCAGGGAGAGGTGCCGATGATTCTGGGCGGGACCTACGAGTGGCCGACCATCGCGGAGGCCGCTGAGTGGGAGGAGCCGGAGATCTCCCGGCGGCTGGGATTTGTGTCGGCGCCGCGTCCGAAGCTGGAGGCCGAGCCCGTGGCCTCTTTGGGAGGAACGACCTGGGCTGTGATGCGGGAGTCGCCGCAGCACGCGCTTAGTGTGGAAATCCTTCGTTTGGCCATGGAGCCGGAGACGGCGTTGGCGTTCAGTCAGAACGAGCACCAGATCTCGCCGCTCAAATCCGTTAACCAACAACTGCTGGAGCAGGGCGATCCCTGGCTGCGCGAGGTCGTGCCGCTGTTGAAGTGGGCGCGTCCACGTCCGATGTTGGAGGAGTACGTGCAGATCTCACGTTTCTTGCAGAAGCTCTTCGAAAGTGTACTGGTCGATGGTGTGCCCGTGGAAGCCGCGGTGTCGCAGACCGCGCGCACGCTGGATTTGCTGCTGGGACGTTAGCGTAAGGGAGGGCGAAGATGAGGATCGCATTTCTGAATCCACAGGGAAACTTCGATCCGGACGACAGCTATTGGACGGAGCATCCCGACTTCGGGGGGCAGCTGGTCTACGTGAAGCAGGTCGCCCTGGCGATGGGCGAGCTGGGGCACCAGGTTGACGTCCTTACCCGGCGGATCGACGACCCGGAGTGGCCGGAGTTCAGCGCGCGTTTCGACGCGTATCCCGATGCGCCTAACGTGCGCATCGTAAGGCTGCAGGCCGGACCGGATCGCTTCCTGCGCAAGGAGCTGCTCTGGCCCCATCTGGTGCGGGAGTGGGTGCCCAACATCCTGGACTTTTACGGCGACGAGCTACCCGCCGCCTTCACCGGACACTACGGTGACGGGGGGCTCGCGGGCGTGCTGATCGAGGACGCCACCGGCGTGCCCTTCACCTTCACGGGCCATTCGCTGGGCGCGCAGAAGCTGGATAAGCTGGGCGCTTCGCCGACGAACCTGGCGGAGTTGGACGAGCACTTTCACTTTGGCACGCGGTTGATGGCGGAGCGGCTGAGCATGAACCACTCGGCCGTCAACGTCACCAGCACGCGCCAGGAGCGCTTTGAGCAGTACGGGCACTATGCCTATCGTGGCGCCGTCGACGTGGAGGCGGACCGCCGTTTCGCCGTCATCCCCCCCGGCGTCAACTTGGAGATCTTTGACGCCTGCTCGCGCTCCGACGACGAGGAGGCAGTGCAGGCACGCGTGCAAGAGCGCCTGGCGCGCGATATCGCCGCCGGACGCCGTGATCTGCCGGTCGTCGTCGCCTCCAGCCGCCTCGACTCCAAGAAAAATCACGTGGCCCTGGTCGAGGCCTTTGCGAGGAGTGAGAAGCTGCAGGAGCTGGCCAATCTGGTCCTCCTCACCGGCGCGCTGGACGATCCGTTGCGCGAGGACGCCGACGCCAGCGACGAGGAGCAGGCCGTGCTGGCCAAGATCCGCGCCGTCGTCGACGAGCACGACCTCTGGGGTAAGATCAGCGCCTTCTCCGTCCGCGGACAGCCGGCGCTGGCGACCGCGTACCGCTTTTTCGCCGAGCGCGGTTCGGTCTTCGCGCTGACCGCGCTCTACGAGCCCTTTGGGCTGGCGCCGCTGGAGGCCGCGGCCTCCGGGCTGCCCGTGGTGGTGACGCAGAACGGCGGCCCCACCGAGAGCCTGCGCGAGGACGACGTCGAATACGGCGTGCTGGTCGATCCTACCGATCCCGCGGACATCGCGCGCGGTCTGGAGCGTGTACTGGGGGATCCCGCCGCCTGGCGTACCTTTGCGCAGCGCGGTCGGCAGCGCGTACTGGATCGCTATACGTGGGATCGTACCGCCGCCGGGTACCTGGCGCGCATCGAAGAGCTCGTCGCTAACCCCGGAGCGCGTCGCCCGGAGACGTTGTTGCCGATCCACCCGTATTTCCGGGAGCCCACGCCGGAGAACGCCGTGACGTTGGACGAGCTCGCCGATCTGTACTTTGAGCATCGTGAGGAAGCCTAGCATGTCATTGCGCATTCCCGAGGGTGATCTGGATCTGCTCTCCATCGGAGAGACCCTGGTCGATCTTATCTCTGTCGAAGAGGCACACTCGCTCTTCGACGCCGAGACCTTTCAGAAATACCAGGGGGGCTCCCCGGCCAACATCGCGACCTACGTAGCGAAGCTCGGGGGCGCTTCCGCCGTGATCTCCAAGACGGGGATCGGGGCCTTTGGACAGTTTCTCAAGGCCGAACTGCAGCGCGCCGGCGTCGTGACCGACTACATGGTGATGGATCACCGCGTGCACAGCAGCGTCGTCTTCATCTCGCGCACGCAGGGGACCCCGGATTTCGAGGCGTTCCGCGACGGCGACTTTCGTCTAGAGCCCGGCGAGATTGACGAGGACGCGGTTGCGCGAGCGCGGGTCATTCACGCCTCGACGTGGCCGCTTTCCCGTAAGCCGGCGCGGAGTGCGGTGGAGCACGCCTTCCGGCTGGCTTACGAACGGAAGAAGATCATCTCCCTGGATCCCAACTACAGTCCGCAGCTCTGGCCGGATTATCCGGACGCGAAGCGGACGATCAAGCGGATGATGCGCTATGCGACCATCACGAAGCCGTCGCTGGACGACGCCGAGCGGCTGCTTGGCGCCGGGCAGGAGCCGGAGAGCTACATCGAGGCCTTTCACGAGATGGGGCCGGAGATCGTCGTGTTCACCATGGGCGCGGACGGCTTCATCATCTCTGCCGAAGGAGTGCGGCTGCAAGAGCGGCTGCAAGAGCGGCTGCAAATACCGGCGCGTCCGGTGGAGGTCGCCGACGCGACCGGCGCCGGGGATTCCTTCTGGGCCGGCTTTCTCACGGCGCTGTTGGAAGGGCATTCGTTGGAACACTGCGGGCTCTTTGCGCGTGAGGTGGTGGAGCGAAAATTGCAGACCGTCGGCCCGCTGCCGGAGCACATCGACCGGGCCGCGCTGCACGCTCGCGTGAACACGCTGTTGCAGGAAGCTGAGTGACGTAACCGGCTCGTCAACGGGCCGTTTTACGACGTTGCACTTGCGGAGGCTCACAAGTGCAATCTCTAGGACGCCGTGCTCTGGCCGGGCGCGGCATCGGGACAACATTTTACTAAGAAGCCATTTGAAAAGTATACGGTAGAGACCTCCGAGGTCTCGGTAAGGGCGTTTTAAGTTGACGTACCGTTCTCAACCAACTGTTTTCCGTTGGAAGATCGATTTCTAGACCTCGGAGGTCTGGCCGAGATAATTTTCAAATATGTTCTAAGGAGGTGAGTTTAGGGAAACTGACGTTAGTTTATAGCTAAATCGACGATCAAACAAAATTCTCTTTAAGAAGGAGGAGCAAAGATGAAACGCTGGTATTGGTTAATGGGGCTGCTGGTGATCGTGACGTTGGTGGTCGGAGCCTGTGCTCCCGTCCCGTCCACAGAGGAGCCCACAGAGGATGTGACCGAGGAGCCCACCGAAGCGGTGACCGAAGAACCGGAGGAGTTGACGGGAGACTATCCCCTTGAGATCCTCAACCGCGCCTTCGCGGGCGAGTTTGAGGGCACGACGGTTTCGGCCTTCGGCCCCTTCACGGATGAGGACGCGGTGAAGTTCAACAACACGATGGCGGCCTTTGAGGAGGCCACGGGTATCGACGTGCAGTACGAGGGCTCGAAAGAGTTCGAGACGACGATTTCGGTGCGCGTGGACGCCGGTGACGCGCCGGACATCGTGGACTTCCCGCAGCCGGGGCTGTTGGCCAACTTCGCGGAAAGCGGCGACGTCGTTGACGTCAGCGCCTTCCTGGATCGCGACGCGCTCCTGGAGAACTACAACGAGAGTTGGCTGGACATGGCGATGATGCAAGGCGCGGACGGCGAGATTATGGCCGGCGTCTGGGAACGGGTGAACGGCAAGAGCCTGGTCTGGTACCCGAAGGATGACTTCGAGGCCGCGGGGTACGAGATTCCCGAGACGTGGGACGAGATGATGGACCTGACGGAGCAGATCGCCAGCGATGGCGACGCGCCGTGGTGCATCGGCATCGAGTCGGGCACGGCGACGGGTTGGCCGGCGACGGACTGGCTGGAGGAGATTATGCTCCGGACGACGTCGTTGGAGAACTACGACAAGTGGACGACGGGCGAACTGCCCTTTGACTCCCCCGAGGTGCGTAACGCGGCCGAGGTCATGGGAGAGATCTGGCTGAACGAGGATTACGTCTACGGCGGGCGCGATGCCATCGTGACGACTTTCTTCGGCGACTCCCCCAACCCCATGTTCGAACAGCCCCCGCAGTGCTGGCTGCACAAGCAGGGCAACTTCATCACCAGCTTCTTCCCCGAAGGGGCGGAGGCCGGGGAGGATTACGACTTCTTCTACTTCCCGCCCATCGAAGAGGAGTACGGCAATCCGGTGTTGGTGGCCGGCGACATCTGGGCGATGTTTGACGATCGGCCCGAGGTGCGCGCGGTCATGGCCTGGTTCACGCAGGGCGAACACCTGAAGCCGTGGATCGAGAGCGGCGGTGCGATTTCGCCGCACTACGACTCCGACCTCGACTGGTACAGCAACGACGTGGACCGGGGCGTGGCGGAGATCATCCTGAACGCGGACAGCGTACGCTTTGACGGCTCGGATCTGATGCCGGGCGCGGTCGGCGCCGGTTCCTTCTGGAAGGGTATGACCGACTGGATCAGCGGCGCGACCGATCTGGAGACCGCGTTACAAGAGATCGACGCGGCTTGGCCTGAAGGCGCTCGCGGTGGTGCCATGGGCGGTGACGAGGAAGAAGAGGCCGCAGACACCGATATTGAAGTTCTCAACCAGGCCTTCGCGGGCGAGTTTGAGGGCACGACGGTTTCGGCCTTCGGCCCCTTCACGGATGAGGACGCGGTGAAGTTCAACAACACGATGGCGGCCTTTGAGGAGGCCACGGGTATCGACGTGCAGTACGAGGGCTCGAAAGAGTTCGAGACGACGATTTCGGTGCGCGTGGACGCCGGTGACGCGCCGGACATCGTGGACTTCCCGCAGCCGGGGCTGTTGGCCAACTTCGCGGAAAGCGGCGACGTCGTTGACGTCAGCGCCTTCCTGGATCGCGACGCGCTCCTGGAGAACTACAACGAGAGTTGGCTGGACATGGCGATGATGCAAGGCGCGGACGGCGAGATTATGGCCGGCGTCTGGGAACGGGTGAACGGCAAGAGCCTGGTCTGGTACCCGAAGGATGACTTCGAGGCCGCGGGGTACGAGATTCCCGAGACGTGGGACGAGATGATGGACCTGACGGAGCAGATCGCCAGCGATGGCGACGCGCCGTGGTGCATCGGCATCGAGTCGGGCACGGCGACGGGTTGGCCGGCGACGGACTGGCTGGAGGAGATTATGCTCCGGACGACGTCGTTGGAGAACTACGACAAGTGGACGACGGGCGAACTGCCCTTTGACTCCCCCGAGGTGCGTAACGCGGCCGAGGTCATGGGAGAGATCTGGCTGAACGAGGATTACGTCTACGGCGGGCGCGATGCCATCGTGACGACTTTCTTCGGCGACTCCCCCAACCCCATGTTCGAACAGCCCCCGCAGTGCTGGCTGCACAAGCAGGGCAACTTCATCACCAGCTTCTTCCCCGAAGGGGCGGAGGCCGGGGAGGATTACGACTTCTTCTACTTCCCGCCCATCGAAGAGGAGTACGGCAATCCGGTGTTGGTGGCCGGCGACATCTGGGCGATGTTTGACGATCGGCCCGAGGTGCGCGCGGTCATGGCCTGGTTCACGCAGGGCGAACACCTGAAGCCGTGGATCGAGAGCGGCGGTGCGATTTCGCCGCACTACGACTCCGACCTCGACTGGTACAGCAACGACGTGGACCGGGGCGTGGCGGAGATCATCCTGAACGCGGACAGCGTACGCTTTGACGGCTCGGATCTGATGCCGGGCGCGGTCGGCGCCGGTTCCTTCTGGAAGGGTATGACCGACTGGATCAGCGGCGCGACCGATCTGGAGACCGCGTTACAAGAGATCGACGCGGCCTGGCCTGAAGAGTAGACCGTTGAGGGCTTGAGCTCTCATACGGAGGGATTTAGTGTGAAGCAGTAGGCGATCGTGAGGCGTGGGATTCTTCAAGACTCTACGCCTCACGCCGCCTTACCGGATCAGTGATGTATTAGCGTCTCAATTTCATTCCATCATTTGTCTCGTTCTTTGACAGGGTTGGAACAACCAACGGGGGAGAAACAAATGTGGAAATTCACCCAACTGGAATAGGCTGGATAAGGTTGCGTTTGCCTGTGCAATCTGTTGCGCAGTGAGCGTGAAACGCAGTTTCTAGTATTATAAGGAGAGCTCAACATGGAAGGTAAAACAAGCGGCAAAGAGTCTCGCTCTCAGTCGCTGTTCGGACAAATCACGGATCTGTTTACCAGCACCCTTGGGCGTATCGTAATCTCCGTCTTTGTTCCCTTTATGACCTTTATTGGATTGTGGCAGGGCTTTCTCTTCTTACGCGACAGTGAAGCCCCGCGGTCGGTTATCGCGGCGGTCGCGATTATCTGGGGGGTGGGAGGCGTCGCAGCGCTCTATTTCGTCTCTAACTGGCTTATTGAACAGCTCTCCCCACAATGGATGCGGCGTCTGCAGCCCTTCGTCTTCGTCGGGCCGGCGATCGCAATCCTGGCGTGGTATCTGGCGATCCCCACGGTGCGCACGTTCTACATAAGTCTGTTCAATGCGAACAGTACGGAATTTGTGGGGCTTAGGAACTACATTGCGGTCTTTACCGAACGCTTCATGTGGGAAGCCCTGCGTAACAATCTGATGTGGATGATATTTGGCGCCAGTTTTTCGGTGATCTTTGGTCTGCTAATTGCGGTGCTGGCCGATCGAAGTAAGTTTGAGTCGATTGCGAAGTCCTTGATCTTCCTCCCCATGGCCATC
>CAZCPK010000003.1:0-29004 GCA_964500755.1 uncultured Anaerolineales bacterium | reverse complement strand
CGGATGTTGACCAACATCACCGGGACGATGGCTAACAGTAGCACCACGGCGATGGCGCTGGCCCGACCGTTGTTGCGGTTAATGTAGAGTTCCTTGTACATCTGATTGGCGATTACGTTGGTCTTGTAGTTACCGTTTGTCATAACGTAGATCAGGTCGAAGATCTTGAGGACGGTGATCACCAGCGTCGTGGTGACCACGGCGATGGTGGAGGCGATCATCGGTACGGTGATGCGCCAGAAGATCTGCCAGGCGCTGGCGCCGTCCACTCTCGCAGAGTCGATCACCTCGTCGGGGATGCCTTTAATGGCGGCCGAGAAGATGATCATGGCAAAGCCCGTCCACATCCAGATGCCCACGGCGATGAGCGCGTAAGACGCGATGTCGCTGCTGACCAGCCACCCGAGAGGTTGGAAGTTGGGGAAGATGCCGGTGAGTAGTCCGTTGAGCAATCCCACGTCCGGGTTGTAGTCGTAGACAAACTTCCAGATCACGCCGGCGCCGACAAAAGAAATGGCCTGCGGCAAGAAAATCACCGCCTTGGCCGTGGATTCGTATTCGACCTTATCCACCAGTACCGCGATGACCAATCCTCCGAAGACCGTCACCGACGTGAAGATAACCAGCCAGAGCAAGTTATTCTTGAAGGCCTGGAGCATCGTGGGACTGGTGAAGGCGAAGAAGTAATTTTTCAAGCCGACGAACTCTTCGGAATTGGGGCCGTAAAAACTGAGACGAAAGGTGTCAAAGACAGGATAGACCAGGAAGAAGCCCAGCATCAGCAGCGCCGGTCCGATATACAGCCAGAAGCGATATCCGGCTTTACGCATGTTTACCTCCTCTTGGAAATTGGTCTGGTGGTCTGTTAATCAGGTGGTCGCTTGGTCAGTTGGTCAACGGACGAGAAAAACTCTGTTGAGTTTGTTTGCATCTTTTCGTCTCCGTTGAGTTATTTTTCTTGTGCTTGGATGATACACTCAGGCCGCCGACGGCTCTGGTGAAAGTCCTTCTACCAGGGCCCCCGACGTGTTGGGTGGTCCATTCTCAAGCGTTGGATTGGGCACCTCGTGTTGAAGTGCCCAATCCAACCAGGCGTTCGATCAGTAGTTCTCCTGCGCCACCTGCTCGATGTCCTCAAGAATCTGGTCCAAGTTCTCTGGATTCTGGACGTATTCGAGCACGCCGCTCCAGAAGGCGTCGTTGACGGCGGAGGGCATCAGGTCCGAGGCGTCAAAGCGCACGGAAGGCGCCGTGACCAGCAGCTCGGCGGCCTGCGCCGTGAGCTCGTCGGGATAGACCTCGGGACTGACGTTCTTGTTGGGGGAGATGAAGCCGCCGCGCTCGGCCCAGATCTGCTGAGCCTCTGCGGAGGCGAGCCATTCCATCAGGGAGCGGGCTGCCGGCGTGTCGTTGAACATGCCGAACAGGTCACCGGCTGAAAGGACCGGACGCTCATGCTCCTCATCGATGGGCGGGAAGCCGAAGTAGTTGAAGTCCTCCACAGGCTCCAGATCGGGGAACTGATCCGTTATAAAGCCCTGGATAAAGGTCGCCTGACGGTGCATGTAGCAGCCGGGCGGATCCTGGAACATGGGATAGGGGGATTCGCCGAAGTCTGTCGCCAGCACCCCGGTGGGGCCGCCGTTGATGTAGTCGGGATTGGTCACAATCTCGCCCCAGATCTCCCAGGCGTTCTTGACCGCGTCGTCTGTCCAGGAAATCTCGTGCTGCCACCATTGATCGTAGACGTCAGGTCCGGCGGTGCGCAGCATGATGTCCTCGATCCAGTCGGTGCCGGGCCAGCCGCTGGCGGGACCGCTTTCCAGGCCAACGCACCAGGGCGTCGTGCCGTCAGCGGCAATCTGCTCCGTCAAGGCCATGACGTCGTCCCAGCTCTCTGCGGGGATCTCGTAGCCGGCCGCTTCAAATTCATTGGGATTGTACCAGATCAGGCTCTTGACCGCGGCCTTGGTGAAGAGGCCGTAGAGGCCGCCCTCATAACTCGCCAGCTCCAGCCAGGAAGGGTCGTAGGCTTGCTCGAGCTCTGCTCTGTCCATGAAGGTGGACAGGTCGACCAGATAGCCCTCTTGGGCGAAGGTCTGCAACTGCCCGGGTCCGGGAATCCCGGCGATGTCGGGGGGATTGCCGCCCTCGACGCGCGTGGTCAACACGGCGTTGAGGTCGCGGGTGCCTTCATACTGCATCGTGGCGCCGGTGCGCTCTTCCCAGGGAGCCACCATGGCCTCGAAGCTCTCCAGCTCGTCGCCGCCCCAGACGGCGATGACGCTGACGGTCTCGCCGGCTAGCGGCTTTTCTTCTTCCGTCGGCGTCGGCTCCTCCACCTCCTCGGTCGGGGTGGGTTCCCCCGCCGGGGGCGCCTCGGTAGGCGCCTCGGTAGGCGTCGGCGTGGCGCAGGCTGCCAGCACCATGCTGACAACCACCAGCGTTGACAAAAGTCTCCAGCTTATACGCTTAAACATCTGTACTCCTCCTCGTGTATTTGAAAGAAACTGACTATGCGAGCCTGCGGGAAAAGTAAGGGACGGAATCGGGGGTACGTCGAAGATGACGCCCGCTTGAGCGCTCGCTATTAACCGGTACGTTGCGCAACGTACTTCCAGATTGGTTACCAGGGTCAGCATTGACAACTGTCAATCCTGGCATCCACTTTTTATCTTATCATAAGCTCTAGGTCGAAACCGCTGGTCAATGTCGAAAAAAGCGCGGGATTGCGTTAGGAAAGTTGGGATTACGTTTAATCTTTGGAGAGGTATGGTGCTTCTGGTATGGGGTTATGATTGACGCGGCGGAGTACTCCGCGTATACTTTGAGCAGAGAGGGCTCTGGGGTCATGCTGCAATGCAAAATCCTGAAGGTGGGGTAGGACGATGGGGCCGAAAGGATCTCAGCGATAGCGAGCACGATGGAAAGGAACTTGCCATGGAATTGGTGAGCTGGCGAATACGATTGGAGGAAGGGTTGCGCACTGTCGGTCAAGATCCTAGAGGCCGTTTTGCGCAGCTGGCTACTGCGACGGCGGAGGGCGAGCCGCGTAACCGCACGGTTGTGGTGCGCGCTTTGACTTCGGATGACGCGCTGCTGATGGTAACGGACGCGCGCAGTCAAAAGGTCGCCGAGGTACGTGATCAACCGCAGGGAGCACTCTGCTGGTATCTTGAAGCGTCTCGACGGCAGTTTCGCTTTCGTGGTCCTGCCGTCTTCGTCAACGAGCCGGATGAACGCCGTGTGACGCAGTGGACGGCGCTGAGTGAGAGCGTGCGGGCGCAGTTCGACTGGCCTGAGCCGGGAACTCCCCGCGCGCCTGCGTCGGCGTTCGAGGTCACCGCATCGTTGACGCCCCCAACTAACTTTGGGCTGCTGGTTTTGCACCCTACGTTCGTGGACTATCTCGATCTATCGTCCTTGCCTCACCGTCGGGTTCATTATTGGTGCGACGAGAGGGGTATTTGGCACGTTCAGACGGTCAATCCCTAGAGGATGGATCCGTTAACGGAGCGTGGGGTCGTGGTTGTAGGAAGCGAGTGGACGTCCGCAGGCTTGACACATCGTCTCGTACCAGCTGTAGGGCTCGCCGCAGGTACAGGTCCAGCGCCTGGCCTGCTCGGCGAGCCACCGCTCGACGCCCTGGTCGTGGCTCTGGTCGCGCAGGTGTCGCAACGCTTTCAATACGTCCTCGTGGTGCACGCGACCGTCGTCTTGAAATGCCTGGATGCGTTCGCACGGAAATGATGGACAGACCCCGCAGTGCGCGATGCCGTGGCGGTCCGCGCAGGCCCGGATCTCGCATTCTGCGCATCCCGGATGAATGTACAGCTTGTCGGACCGGCAGCCCCGGCAGGTGAACCCCTCCAGGTCGCGACCGCGCCGTGCGGCTACCTCGGCTAATTGCTCGGTGTCGTAAAATGACGCCCGGTAGTGATAGCAGGCGCCGCAGTAGAGCCCACACGCTGCCAACAACGTGTCTGTCTCGTTTCCCATCGATTGCTCCTGTTAGGATGAGTCCAGGGTCAAAAGTCGAAAGTCATTAGGTCGAGACGCGCCAGCGTTCTAACTTTTCAACGCCCTTTTTGTCCTCTCAGCAGGGATTTTGCGTGATAGATAGCCTTTTGCGGCCTCACATGCCGCCGCGCGAGTGCAGGATCTGACCCGTGATCCAGCGTGCCGCGTCCGACGCCAGGAAGCCGATCAGCCGCGCGACGTCCGCAGGCGTGCCGACCCGCCCCATGGGGGATTCGTCTTGCCAGCGGGCCTTAAGCTCGTCGGGGATCCAGCCGGTGGCGGTGATGCCCGGGTCGACGGCGTTGACGGTGATGCTCAGCGATGCGACTTCGGCGCTGAGGCTGAGCGTGAAGGCGTCCACGGCGCCCTTCGATGCCACGTAGGCCAGCTCGCCGGGCATGGGGCCCACGCTCTGCCCCGACGTCACGTTGATGATCCGCCCGTAGCCGACCGCCGGACGTTGGCGTCGGTAGCGGCGGACAAACTCGGCGCAGAGCAGGGCCGTGGCGCGCACGTTGACCGCGTAGTGTTTGTCCAGCTGCTCGGCATCCAGCTCGTCGATGCCGTCGCGAGTGGAGTAGGCGGCGTTGTTGATCAGGATGCTAACCGGGCCCAGGTCGTTCTCCGCGCGGTCGAAGAGTACGGCAGGCGCGTGCGGATCGGCGAGGTCGATCTCCAGCGCCGCGGCCCGCACGCGGCTCTCCCGGACTGCGTCAAGGATTTCTGTTGGCTCGTCCGGCTCTCCTGCCAGGCCTGTTACTTCATCGGCGGGACGATAGTAGGTCATAAAAACGTCCGCACCACACGCTGCCAGCATCTGTACGATCCCGGCGCCGATGCCGATCTTGCGACTGACGCCGGTCACCAGCGCGACATGATGCTCCAGAGAGCTCATAATCACCTCGTAGTTGGGACTTTGATGGGCAAAGTCGCTCTTCTTGATGGGCTCGTCGGATTCTTTGCCTGGAGGATGTACACGCGCACGGTATCTGCGCTGTAGAAGTTTCTACGTAACCGTTCAGACCCAGGGAGCATTGGACACAGATTCACACGGATTCACACAGATTGAGGCCATCCACGCGCCTTACTTGGCACTTGAGGGAAAAAATCTGTGCAATCTGTGTCGATCTGTGTCCCATAGTGCAATCACCTAAACGCTTACGTTTCTACTTCAGCTCCTGCATCTCGAAGCCGTAGGTCTCCAGAATGACCTTGGGAAATTCGAAGCGTATGGTCTTCATAGGATCGACCACCTGACAGAATTTGAGCGCACCCGCGACACTCATAAGCATGCCGGCCTCGTTGATATCCATCCCCACCACCTGGACCAGGAAACGCGCCATGTGGTGAATGGCGCCGTCGGTAGCCTCGTCAATGGTCGCCGCCGAGTAGACCGTGGCGACCAGCTCGGCGGTCTCCAGGAAAGGCGTGGGCAGTTTGTTCTCCTTGAGCACCTGTGTGCTAAAGATTATCTCGCCGGGGATCTCCAGCCCGCAGATCACGATCTCACCGTCGCCCATCACGGCATGCATGTCGCCCATACCCAGTAGCGCGCCTTCCGTGTTGACCGGAAGGTAGACCGTGCAGCCGGGCCCGATCAGCGTGCAGTCCATGTTGCCGCCGTGGGCATCCGGGGTACCGTTGGGCACCGGATCGCTCTGGGGCGCTACCCCGATCACGCCGATCATGGGCTGGATCGGCAGCTGGACCTTCTTGTTGAAAATCACCCGTCCGTCTTTCACGGGGAAGACTCTGGTCTCCGTCTCGGTGATCATGTCCCCCAGCGCGCCTTCTCCCGGAACCGTCACCATGGTTCCTTGTTCGGCTAGCTGGATCTCCTTGATCTTCACGGCCAGGATATCGCCTGGCTGGGCGCCTTGCACGTGAACCGGCCCGGTGGCGGGGTTGACGCGTTCCCAATCTAGAGTTTCTATGGTGTCCGCCTCGGATTGCAGCTGACCGCAGAAGCAGTCGTGCGTCTCCATGCGAACGCTTTCCCCTACTTCAATCTCCGCCGCCGGCTCAAGGTCTTTCGCAAAGGCGTAGAACACGGTGTCTCGGGTTAGTTTTCTCATGTTTTTACCTTTCTCCTTAGGATGTGTTGATTGGTTGTAAACGTTGGTGAGTCCCACCAGCGTAGTCCGCTACGCTAGTTTTAGGGCTGCGCATTCCACCATTCGGCAAAATTCAAAAGACCCATACTCTCTAGGTCATTCGCCCGGTAGGGTATTGGATCGTTGCGTCTGGATCAACGGTTTAGGAACAACGTACGGACGATAGTCTCTGTAGGTGTTGCCCACTGCCAATAATTCATAAATAGCCCTGCGAATATGAGTAGTAGCAGAATAGATAGCATCACGTAGTCATTTTTGCGGAAGATCAGCGTGCGTCGATGGGTCCGGTTCTGTATGTCGAAATCAAAGGCGCGGGTGAGAATGGCGATGGCGATGTTCTCGGAGCGGTTGATTGTGGCGAAAAAGATCGGTATCAGTGAGGCCGCAAAGGCCTTTATCCGCAAAAGGGGATTCCTGTATTCTAACTCGTATCCCCGCGCTTTCTGAGCATCCATAATTTTCTGTGTCTGTTCGGTGAGGATGCCGACCGTTGAGAATCCCAGGCTGATGGTGATACCTATTTCTGGTGGGAGACCCTTGGATAGTGCCTTGTAGGAGACGGCGGCCACAACCAGCGCACCTCCTAAGGAAATACCAAAGGTCACCAGGGAATTGGTTGAGATACGCTGTAGTTGTTCGTGCCACGAAAGATTGATGATGGAAAAAAATACAACGGTTACCACAGCGATGTAGATCAGCATGCTCTTACGGTTCTTGGTGTCATCTCGGCGGGTCAATCCCAAAACCAGGTCCGCAGAAGACGTGGTGTACAGCATGGTGTGGACGGCTAGAACTACGATAAAGAAGCGAAAGAAGAGTGCCACCGAGCGGATCAAACCTTCTGCGGTGACGGGGAAAAACTCCCGTCCGGGGAGAACGTAAAATAAGTGGGTGGCTTCTTCCGGTCGTAGCCAGTAGAGATTGTAAAGGGAAAAGATGGTGAAAATGGCGATCAAGGGTTTACTACTCCGGGCGACGGTCTCGTGACCGACGGCGTCGGCGGCCAGCATGTACAGTCCAAAGAATAGGGCGCCCATGATCAGGGGATCCAAGAACAAGAGGGCGATGAAAGTCAAGGCCAAAAACATGATTAATTTTGTCCTGGCGTCGAGCGAATGTAAAAAGGAGTCTCCTCTTCGGTACGTGATGGTCATATCATTCTCCCGCTATCAAACTACTTAAGACTGCGTGCATTTTCTCTTCGGTAACGATATCTCCCGGGACGTTGTGCCCTTTTAGCTGGGCTGCCAGTTTAGTGATCTGTGGCTGGGCCAGGGAATTTCTCCTGAGCAGCGCTTCATCCTCCAGTATCGGTCCCATGGGCCCATCGTAGATCTTCTTGCCCTCGCTGAGGATAACTGCTCTTCTAGTATAGGTCGCAGCGTAACCGAACTTGTGGGTAATGATTAAGACGGTCGTCCCTTGCTCATTTAACCTCTCAATGATCTCAAAGATGTCCTGAGTCATCTGAGGATCTTGTCCGGTTGTCGGCTCATCGATGATCAGAATCTCCGGTCGCATGGTCAGGACGGAGGCCAGGGCCAAGCGTTGCTTCTGTCCTTTACCCAGAGCCAGCACGTCAGCGTCCATCTGGCCCGACAGCCCCACAAACTCCAGCGCTTCCAATGAACGGCGCTCAATTTCCTCTTTGTCCAGGCCCAGGGTCTTCGGTCCGAGCGCCAGCTCATCCTTGACCACGAACGTGATCATCTGATGATTAGGGTTTTGGAAACAAAATCCCACCTTTTGGGCCAGCTGTGCGGTGGTGGTTTCTCGGGTATCCTGTCCCAGGACTACGACTTTGCCTTTATGGGGGTCGAGCAGCTTGTTGATGTGTTTGACCAATGTGGTCTTACCGGAACCGTTCTTTCCCAGGATACTCACCAGTTCGCCACGACGAATGGTCAGATCGACGCCGTTAAGTGCGGCATGGTTTTCGCCGTAGAAATGGTGTAGATCTCTGATTTCAATAACGGGTTCACCGAGGTTCGGTGTCTCCTCTTCAGGCTGGTCTTGTATCGCTGTCCCGTTGAGGGGATGTTTTTCAGTAAATGCGGTGTAGAACTGTGTCGCTGTGATGGGACGCGCGTCAAGAGCAAGTTTTTCCGCTAAACGCACCAGTGGTGGTCTTTGAAAGACCTGGGCGATGTCGTCTTTTCGTAACGCCTCTTCCAAGGGATCATCCCGGACGATTTGACCTTCATGCATAACCACCACGCGGTCGACGAGGGGCAAAATCTCTTCAAGTTTGTGTTCGGTAATAAGTAGCGTCTTCCCACGTTTTTTAGCTACGTCGACAATCATGGACAAGACGTGTTGGGTCCCCAGTGGATCCAGGTTTGAGGTGGGTTCGTCCATGACGTAAATTTCAGGGTGCATGGCGCACACTGCTGCGATAGCGCAGGCCTGTTGCTCTCCCCCTGAGAGGTTGTGTGGTTCGCGCTCCTCAAATCCCTTGAGTCGAGCTATCTCAAGCCCCTCTTCTACTCGTTTGAGAATTTCGTCTCGCGGTACAGCCAAGTTCTCCGGCCCAAAGGCAATCTCGTCGGCTACGGTGGGGGAAATGAGCTGACTTTCGGGGTCCTGAAAAACCAATCCGACCCGTGAGGAAAGGACGCCCACCCGCGTATTTCGCGTATTCATTTCTTGGACCAGGACGTTCCCTTCCAGTTTGCCGTGGTGGAAATGGGGGATCAATCCATTGAGGCAACTGCATAAGGTTGTCTTACCGGACCCTGATGGTCCCGTGAGGAGCACTACCTCACCCGGCTTTATTTTGAGATTGATGTTCTTTATGGCCGGGTGCTTCGCTGCTTCATACGTGAATGAAACATCTATGAATTCGATATCGTACGTCACCTATAAACTCCTGTATAGATATCCCTCGGTGAAATTGTCGCAGCGCAGGTCCCTAACTTGGATGGTCGAGTTAGGGACCTGCGTGATGTGAAGGCTGGTGTACTGCTCTGTATCTTGCGGTGAAAGTCCAGAGCATCCAGTTGCCCCTACGGGCGTGTTAACTGTTATGCCTCACCATATTGGTCGTCTGAATCTCTCAGGCAGAATCTGCATGATGATTGTGGTGAAGACGGTGGTTAAAATTGCTTCGGGTATCGCGCCGGCTTCCAAGACGCCAAGGAAAGGCAGGAATGCCTCTCCTCCCGCCTCAGCTGGGTAAAAGAGCCAGATACCCAAAGCGAAGAGGGGAACGACGATCACGAAGTAGTAAACTAGCACGAGTACTGCCCAGCCGGCGCGTCGTAGCCAGGGTGATTCAAAGCGTTCATATACGAGATGTTTGTACGCTAGCCCCATGAATACGCAGCCAGTAATGTGGGCGAGTAAGCTAGCCCAAGGTATGCCGGGTTCAGCGATGCCTGCCAAAAAACCAATAATTGCGCCACCTATGGGCCCGGTTAGGGCTGAACCAATTGTGGTAAAGGGTTCCCGTGGATCGGTGACTACTACGGTCCCCGGAATGGGGATGGTGATACCTGCCAAAACGATGGCAAGTGCTGCGCCGCCGAAAGCAGCGGCCATGCCTATTTGTCTCGGGGTGAGCAAGGGTTTCTTTACGTCTTCCATTTGAATCTCCTTTCCGATTTTGAATGGCGCCGCCCTTGAAAAGAGCCGCTTCAACTTCTTCTTTGTGGAGCAGTACACGTAAGCGCTTGAGCTTTCTGATGTATTGGAGAATAGCGTGAGCTTACAGCGTGCTAGCGTTGGTTTACCTCCTTTCCTCACTGGGTATAGACCTGTTCTCATCTTTGCCCTTGGCAAAGCAGGCGCTAGCTTATGACGCATAAGACAGGATTCGTCCCCAGGAGATGGTCTATGGACTGATAATTGACCGCCTTAACCTTGCAGAAACACCTTCTGAGTGTATCACGAGTTCTGAAACTGGCAAATCCAAGTTGGGCGGCATAACGTGGCTACGCTGAAAATCTGTAGCAAAAAGAAATAGGGAGGTTTTTATACCAACCAGTGGCAAACGGCGAAATCTCTTGAAATTACGGCATAAGTGCAACGCACGCTTTCGCTTGACGGGCGAGCAATTTACCCAGTTTTATAGAAACCTTGACGCTGCTTTAACAACGTGTTAAACATCCCCGATCATACTTAGGGACAGGCACGTGAAACCGGGTCACATCCACGTGGTGTTGTGTCAGCACTGGCTGTTCTCGTCGATCTAGTGCCAGGAGCGACCCTCCCTGGTCCCGAAAGTGAATAGGCGGGTAAGAAGCGGTATGTCGAAATCGATAGTACAGGTTGTATTGGCGTTTCTCTATCGTGTGGGCGGGGTAAAGCGCCTTCGTCAGAAGTTACTGATCCCCATTATTGGTTTGATGTTGTTATCGCTGCTGGGAAGCGTTGTGGCGTTTCTCGTCGGGACGCGGTCGACGCAGGATCAGCTATTAGAGCAGCGCCTGGGCGCCGAAGCCGATCGGGTGAGTGAGGCCTTGATGGCGCGTGTCCAAAGTCTGCAGGACGCCGCTACGCTGCTGGCTCAGGATCCCGTCGTTGCGGAGGCGTTGAACGATGTATCTGAGACTGCCATGCTTACCCTACATAAGCGCGCCGTGATTGTCCACGATCGCTTTGGGATGGATCTGATCCAGATTTATAATGCGGAAGGCGAGCCCCGTACGAATTTGCTCAACGCTAGTCTCTACCGGGAATCCTCATTATTGAACTACGCTGCGCTTGAGGCGCCCATCGTCAAGGTTGTCGAGGAGCGAGTGTTATTGCTTTATCGGGCCGGGATTCCTGCGGATGGCGGTATTGTTGTGGTAGGAATCGACCTGGAGACGGAGGTAGAGCGTCTAATTGCCAGATTTCGGCTCAGCTCTGATCTGGGCCTGCAGATTGTGGGACAAGAGCTCAGTAACAGCGACGATTTTCCCTTTGATCTACCCGGGGGGCGTCGCGCTCAGAAATTCACGCTCCAACGGCGGCTGACGTTGGGACAGACTCCGCTCGATCTTATTCTGGCGCGCTCCGTCACCGATGTGCGCCGCATCACCACGCTGGGCGTGCTCGTGATGTCGGCCAGTACGGTGGTTACCACCGTACTGCTGATCGGGCTGAGCGTCGGTATTTCCGGGGCGATTGCACATCCCATTCGCAAGCTTTCCGAAGCGGCAGCTGCGGTCGCCGAGGGCGATTTGCGCCAATCGGTGGCTTTTGATCATCTGTCGTCGGCATTTATGATGGGCCAGGACGACGAGATCGGCGTGCTGGCCTCGGCTTTCAACGAGATGGTGGCCGAGTTGCGGAGTTTCTACGCGGACCTCGAGCGCAAGGTCGAGGCGCGGACCCATGAGCTGGCCACCGCTGCCGACGTCACCCGGGCCGTCTCCTCCACCCTCGATCTCGACGTGGTGCTGCAGATGGCTGCGCACTTGATTCGTAAGCGGTTGGGCTTTTACCATTTGGCGATTTATATCGTCGAATCTGGCTCGCGCACAGCCGTGTTGCGTGAGTCGATCGGGGAGCGGGAAGCGGATCCCCTCGATCGTGAAATCTCTCTGGTGGGGGAATCGGATACGCTGGTCGGCTCTGCGGTCGAGACGCGCACTCCTCAGGTCGTGCAGGACGTCCTGACGGACCAGGAGTATCCGGAATGTATCTGGCTACCGGAGACCCGGTCGGCCCTCGCGATTCCTCTACTGGTTCGACGTGCGGTCATCGGGGTGTTGGTCGTCGAAAGCCGGCAGCGGGATGCTTTCCCTTTGGAGATGGTCAGCTTGCTGGTCACCCTGGGGAATCAGATCGCCCTGGGGATCAAAAACGCGCAGCTCTACTCCCTTGAGCAGCAGCGGCGGCGGCTGGCGGAACACCTGGAGCTGGCCGGTCGCCTGCTCTCCAGCAGCCTGGAGCGCCCTGAAGTCGCCCAGCGTGTGCTCTCGCTGCTCTACGCCATGGTGCCTTTTGAGCGCGGCGCCCTATGGGTCGAGGAGGATGATTTTCTGCATCCCCTGGCTTTTCATGGCTTCTCTGACGCGGAACAGCGACGTATTCGGCCGGTGCCTGTCGCCGCGAAGCCGGCTTATGTGCATATCAAGCAGGAAAGAGAGCCCTTGATCCTCAACGACGTTCTGGACGAGACGAACTGGCGGCAGGTTTCGTGGTTGCCGTTGCAACACTCGTGGCTGGGCGTGCCTTTGGTCGCGCGGGATCAGGTGGTGGGGATGATCACGCTTACGCGGCCCCAGGCTGGCGCTTTCCGCCGTGATGAGGCGGAGCTGGTCCATTCCTTTGCGCTTCAGGCCGGGATCGCCTTGGAGAACGCCACCCTCTATGCCGAAATCGGCAGCTTCAACGAGCAGTTGGAGCAGATGGTGAGGGAGCGCACGCAGGAATTGGATCGCGCCTACCAGACCCTGGAGCAATTGGATCGCACCAAGAGCGATTTTATCGACGTGACGGCCCATGAGCTTCGTTCTCCCTTAACGGTCATTCGCGCCTACGCACAGATGTTGGGGAGTTTCCTGGGAGAGGAGAGTGACGTACCGATTCAGCAGGCCATTGACGGCCTGATTCGTGGTTCGGAGCGGCTTTACGAGATCGTCAATAGCATGCTGGACGTCGCCCGGTTAGACGCGGATGCGCTGCAGATCATCAAGGGTACGGTGAATCTACAGGAGCTTCTCACTCGTTTGGCGAATAAGATGCGCTCCGCTCTGGAACAGCGCTCGCTCTCTTTGACCATCTCTGGCTTCGAGGCGGTCGACAACCTTCAGGCCGACGAGATGTTGCTGGAAAAGATATTTCATCAGCTGCTCTCCAACGCCATCAAGTTCACTCCGGATGGAGGAGATATTTTTATCGTAGGGCGCGAGGACGGCGATAACGACGGGCGACGTTACGTTGAAATTGTAGTGCAGGATACCGGTGTGGGCATTGATCCTGAGCACCACGAGGTGATCTTCGAGAAGTTTTATCAGACCGGGCCGGTTGCATTACATTCTTCCGGACGCACCAAATTCAAGGGTGGGGGACCAGGCCTGGGCCTGGCCATCGCGCGTGGGCTGGTGCAGGCGCATGGCGGAGAGATCTGGGTGGAAAGTGAGGGGTATGACGAAGACCTCTGCCCGGGAACCGAGGTCTTCGTGCGTTTGCCGGTAAGTGTAGAGGGAACTTCGTCGATTATTGATGAGCCCTTGTCCTTCACGACGGTGTACAGTCCGTAAATGATTCCATGGTTGTGCGTAGCACAACCATAACCCTGGAACCTGTGTTTTATTTGGCTGCACCTTTTTGGGCAGTCGTAAATTGATTAGAGGAGGCTCTAGCATGGGACGTCCCTTGATTTTGGTGACGAATGATGACGGGATAACCTCGGCTGGGTTGTGGGCTGTCGTCGAGGCGGTCTTGCCGCTGGGCGAGGTGCTCGTCGTCGCGCCAGATCGCCAGTGGTCCGGGGCCGGTCGGGCCATGCCCCGAGAGGTGACCGGGCGACTGGTTGAACAGAGTCACGATGTGGCAGGAGAGCTGGTTCGCGCGTACGCCGTGGACGCGAGCCCGGCCCAGGCCGTCGGACACGCCGTGCTCGAGCTGACGTCACGTCCGCCGGACCTCGTCATCTCCGGCATCAACTTCGGTCCCAATCTCGGCATCGAAGTTACGATCTCTGGCACGGTGGGCGCTGCGCTGGAGGCCGCCGCCTTTGACATTCCCGCCCTGGCGGTCTCCCTGGAGATGGATCCGGCCTACTATCTGGAGGGCGATGCTGCGGCGGACTACGCGGCGTCGCAGAGCTACGTCCGCAGGTTCGCGCAACTCCTCCTGCGACACCGTCCGCCGCGCGGCATTGACGTGCTCAACGTCAACGTGCCTGCGGATGCTACCCCGGAGACCTTCTGGCGTCTGACACGGCTCTCACGCCACCGCTATTTCGTGCCGCTGCCGCCCAATCGTGCGCAAGGTCAGGGACGGGCCGGCTACAAGCTGCTCGAGAACCCGGCCGCCACCGAGCTCGATTCCGACATCCTCACGCTGGCAGTGGCGCGTATGGTCTCCGTCACGCCCCTCTCGCTGGACATGACCGCGCAGGTGGACTTCCCGTCGCTGAACACCCTCTTGCTCTCGGACATGGCCGCGGGCACCGATCTTACGCGGATTTCCACGCTCCTGAAGCAGTATCCCATGCTGGGGTAAGAAGTCTGCCGGCGGGGTCTGGTGCGGGCTACGCCGAGGTCTCTTTTTCCTGCGCCTTCTCTGCTTTCTCCGCTTCCGCCGCCGCCTTCGCCGCCGCCTCCGCCGCTTCGATCTGCTGAATCTCTTGCACCAGATGTGCCAATCCCTCGCGGATGCGTTGCATGGCAGGCGAAGCCTTCTTGATCTCAGGGAAGAACGCCTGCTGGAGTTCGCGAGCTTCCTTGCTCAGTCCCTCTCCCGGCGCCGGTTTGCGGGCCAACTTGCGCGCCGAGCGACGAGCTACCCGCATGTACTCGCGCTGCACTTCCAGCTCGCTGCGCAGGATAACGTTAGCGCCCCGTCCCGGGACGATGCGCTGGACCGTCTTGAGGTGGGCCAATCGCGAAAGCGTGTCCAGCCAGGCTTTGGAGTCCGGCGTCTGTGCCAGGATGGGCGGTGTGTCAAATGCGACGGTGTCGCCCGCAAAGAGCACATTCTGGTCGGGGACGTGGAGCCAGAGGCTGCCGCGCGCTGCGCCGGCTATGGCCTCGACTTCCAGCGCCGGCGTGTGCCGGTGTAGCCAGAGCCTATCGTCGCAGGCGATTTGTACGGGCCGGGGTTTCAGGTTCGATAGATCATCCGCTTCGTCGCCGTACGTCTCCTGGATCTGCGGCAGTAGCTCTTTCCAGTCTTCCTCCTCAAGCGCACTGACATACCGGGCGGTGGCGGCGGATGCCACGATCGGGACCCGCCAGAGCGAGGCGCCGACGATACGCGGAAGTTGCGCGTCGGTCAGGATCAGATACCGGATAGCGCCGGCGGTCTGCTGTACTTCCCGGAGCCATTGGCGCGCATCCTCCGGGTGTGGAGGAACGTCGACGACGAGGGCGCCCTCGTCCAGCGTCACTAATCCGACGTTGTAGGGCGCATAGCGCTCTTCGACAAAGATGCCAGGGATTATCTCTTCCATGTTACCTCTCTCTATTCTATTCCGTTGCTGTGATGTAATGATCAGAATTCACGGATATGGGCTGTCAATCTATACGCGCCAGCAGCGCGGCTTTGAGCGCCGGCAGTACCATTTCTGGGGCGACCGGCGGGCCGCCCCCCTGGGCCATAGCGGGTGAGCCGCCGCCGCGCGCGTTCAGCGGGGCCGCGGCGGCGTGCAATATCTCGGCGGCGTCCGCTTCGACGTCGTCGCTGCAGGCGCAGACGAGCCGAACGCCGTGGTCGCCGCCCGTCGCCAGCAGGATCAACGTCTTGGTCCGTTCACGTAACCGCTTTGCCACTGCCTGGGCGTATTTGAAGGGGCGGTCCGGCCAATGAGCCACGACGTACCGGACGCCCTCGACGACCGGTGCCTCCGTCCACAGGCGGTCGGCAGCGAAGTCTGCGAGGGTGGCGCGGGCCTCGCGGAGCGCCTTGCGCGTCTCCTTGACCTCACTCTGCAGTCGCGCTACGGCGTCCGGCAGCTCGTCCTGGCCCACGGTAAGCGATAACTTAAGCGTCTCCAGCAGTCTGAGGGCCCGGCGGTGATCGTGGAGCGCGCGGCGACCGCAGAGAAAGCCGACGCGAACGCCGTTCTTGTAGCTGGCGATACTCGTCAGTTTGACGGCGCCAATCTCACCGGTGCGGGTGACGTGGGTGCCGCCGCAGGGTGCGGCGTCCAAGCCCTCCACGCTGACGACGCGGATCTCGCCTTCGACCTGGGGCTCACGCCGCAGCGTCTGGTCTTCCAGCTCCGCCTCGGTGACGAAGCGGGCGCGAACCGGACGATCTTCCCAGATGACCTGGTTGACCGCTTCCTCGATCCGCTGCGCCGCCTCCCAGGAGAGCCGGGGCAGGTCGACGTCGACGGTGTTCTCCGTCTCCCCGAAGTGCACGCTGCGCGTCGCGCCGTTGAGGTCGCGGGTGAAGACCGCCGAAAGCAGGTGTTGGCCCGTGTGCTGCTGCATGTGGTCGAAGCGGCGGTCGCGGTCGACGACGCCTTCGACCACGTCAGTCTGGGGGCGTCGCTCGAGTAGGTGCCAGACCTCGCCGGCCTCATCGGTCCAGACGTCGTGTACGCGAATGCCGTTGAGCGTCCCGGTGTCGTGAGCCTGGCCCCCGCCGGTGGGATAGAATGCCGTGCGGTCCAGTTGCACGACGGGGCCGCGCTCGGTGTCGCGAGTTGCAACGACGCGCGCGGTAAAGGTCAGTACTTTGCCGTTGTCATAATAAAGTTTCTCGGTCATAGATCGTCCTTACTCAAATCTTACAATCTCTTTGCCCTGCAGTTTCTCCAACATACGTTGCACGATAAGGTCGAGGTGCCCACCGTTGGTGACGAAGTCCAGCCGGTCGGCGGGTACCGCCAGCACCGGACAGAGGGCGAAGTTCTCGAACCAGCACTCGTAGAGCTGATTCAAATGGCGCAGGTAGTCTAGGTCGATGTCCTTCTCGTAGTCGCGCCCCCGCTGCTTGATACGCTGCTGTAGCGTCTCCACCGAAGCCTGCAGATAGATCACCAGGTCCGGCGGCGGCAGGATCGTCGTGACCGCCTGGTAGAGATCAGCGTAGGTCCGGTAGTCGCGTTCCTGCATGTCGCCGCGCTGGTAGAGATTCTGGGCGAAAATCTCGGCGTCCTCGTAGACTGTGCGGTCCTGGATAACGGAGTGGGGGCGCTCCAGTAGCTGACGGTGGTGCCGTAGCCGCTGAGCCAGGAAGTAGACCTGGGAGTGGAAACTCCAGCGGGGCATGTCCGCGTAGAAGTCGGCCAGGTAGGGATTGTCGGTCACGCCCTCCAGGAAAGGCTCCCACGTCAGGCGCTCGCTCAGCAAGTTGCAGAGGGTGGTTTTTCCCGCGCCGATGTTGCCGGCGACGGCCACGAAGTATTTGGTCACGGTCTTTCCTTTCTGTGTGGAGACCATTCTATCTCTCGGCCGGGGTGTTTTCCAGATCTACGTTGACCCGGCGCGCCAGCGTCAACAGGGCGCGGTGCGCGGCGGTGAGCGCCTCCTGCAGTTCCGCCGGGGGGCCGTCCGGTCCGACCGGCGGATGTTGGGAGAGCGCCCCACCGACCTTGCCGAGGGTCTGGGTCAGCGCCAGGAAGGTGCCCAGCACGTGCCAATTTGCCTCCGAACTGGGTTGCTCCGGCGTGATGTTGGGAAGACGCCAGGTGATCGGCGCGGGGGCGTGCTCGGTGAGCGTGGGGAGGGTCGGCTGGCGGATACCCTGTAGCGCCGCGCGAATCCGGTGGTCGACCTCCTCGCGGTCCTCCGCGTGTCGGACGAAGTCGAGATCATCCGTCTCTATGACCAGGAGCGGCGTCGCCGTGTAGTTAGCAAAGAGCTGCTCGTAGGCGTGACGCACTGCCTCGATGTACCTTCGGTCCATCTGTCGCTCGTACGGCCGGTCGCGCATGGCGATGCGCGCCATCAAGGTCTCCGGGTTTGCCCGCAGGTAGACGACCAGATCAGGCTGGAGCACGTTAGCCGCCAGCGCCTCGTAAAGCCGCTCGTACATGGTCAACTCGTCACCTTCGACGTTGAGTCGGGCGAAGAGCAAATCCTTGCGGAAGAAGTAGTCGGAGAGGATGGCCTTCTCCTGCAGGCATTGGGGCACTGTCTGCTGTTGCTGGTAGCGGTTGAGTAGGAAGAAAATCTGGGTCTGGAACGCGTAGCGCGCGCGGTCGCTGTAAAAATCCGAGAGAAAGGGGTTCTTGTCGAAGGCTTCTAGCACCAGGTTGGCCTGGAAGTGGGGTTGTAACAGCCGGGCCAACGTCGTCTTACCCACGCCAATGACGCCTTCGAATGCGATGTAGGGATGCGGAGTGGTTGTGTTCACGGACGTTACCTTTCCTGTAGATGTTACGATTGTCTTTTTACGTTCACGATCCTCGCCATCGTGTGTTCGCAGCCGCGTGGCATGGATCAGGGTTTGGTGATCTACTCTCTTGGAGCGTTAAGGCAACCTTAGATTTCGTTTCCTCGCAACGTGTAAAAGCATACTCGGAGCCGGTGAAAAGTCAAGAAATGGGCAACTGGGACAGACGAAGCCGCTCTGAGGCATCAATGCGGATTTCGCTTGCCGACTCGCTTCGAAATCCCCGGACGGGATCCGATTTGCAATCTTTTTAGGGGGGCTTATACTCCAAAGCAGTGATGGAGTGACCGTTTCTCAGCGCAGTATGCTGAGAGTAGGGACATTTCAGCCGTTTATCCCTCGTTTATTATTCAATAAGGAGGTCCAGATGGGAAAAATCAGCACGGAGTACAAAGGGGATATGCTATTTGAGAGCAAAATCGGCAGTCACACGCTCAAAATCGACGTGCCGGAGAGTATGGGCGGCAAGGAGCGGGGCCCGATGCCCCCACAACTCTTCATTGCTTCGTTGGGTTCCTGTGTGGGGGCGCTGGTTGCCGATTATTGTCAAAAGGTCGACATTGACGCTACTGATATGGTCGTTGACGTGACCTTCGACAAGACGGACAGTCCCACGCGCCTGACCAACATCAAGGTCCAGGTGCGTCTGCCGCACGGCGATTGCTCCAAGCGGATGATCGCGCTGGAGCGGGTGGCGAAACACTGCCCGGTCCACGAGACCATCGATACCCTCGAGGAGATCGCCTTTGAGATCCTGGGAGCGGATGCCTGCAAGATGGCGTAGGCGCCTGGAAGGGGGCGCGGGCAAATGAAGCGGTTCTAAGGCTTTCTAAGATTGCTCCACGCCTCCGGGCAACGCTTGCCCAGGCCATCAACCCGGCTTCATTTGCCTTGTGCGCGGTTAAGCACATTCTGCGGTATTTGAAAGGGTCTTCGCCGACCTCTCGCTTCGAAATCCCGGCGCGGTTCCTTTCCCTTTTTCCATCCATATTCAAGCCGTGGCGTAACTCTGTCTCTCTGGTAGGGCCCCTCTCTCATCGTAGCCGTGCTTTTATGCTATTAAGTTGACGCTTTTTTAAGTTATGTTACAATTTGTGTGTAGGAAATATATTGTGGGATCCGCCGAGGCGTTCATCTGGCGGTTGGCTGGATACGATGGCGTATCCAGCGTCACTCTTGGCTGACCCAATCCTGGGCAGCCATTGTTTCTAGAGATGAGGAGGTTTGCGCATGGCACTTCTGAATGATGAGATTCGTGAACAGGTCACCGAGATGTTGGGGGATCTGCCCAATGCGGTCCGGCTGGAGCTTTTTACGAAGACCGAGGATTGTCCGTATTGCGACGTGATCGAAGAGCTACTGACCGAAGTCTCCGACATCAGCGACAAGATCGTCGTGGACGTCTACGACATCGACGCCGACGCTGAGAAGGCAGCGGAGTACGACCTGGACAAGGCGCCCGCCATCGTGTTGCTGGGCGAGAAGGACTATGGACTCCGTTTCTTCGGCGTGCCGTCCAACTACGAGTTCTCCACGCTGCTCCACGGTATCCAATTGGCGTCCCTGGGCGCGCCGATGCAGCTCGACGCGGAGACGAAGTCTTTCCTGTCGGAGTTGGAAACGCCGGTGGACTATCAGGTCTTTGTCACGCCGACGTGTCCCTACTGCCCGGGCGCTGCAGTGCTGGCCTTTGAGATGGCGGTGGAGAGTGACCTGGTGACGGCCAACGTCGTCGAAGCTTCGGAATTCCAGGAGTTGGCCGGCAAGTACAACGTCATGGGCGTGCCGCTCAACGTTATCAACGAAGAGCAACGCGTCGAAGGACGTGTCTCCCCCGACCGCATCATCGAGGCGATTGAGGCATCCGGAGCGTAGGCCGGGGAGTGCGACCGATGTTTGACTTCAAGGTTGGTGAGGCGTCACGGCCCCAGCGCCGGGCCGCGACGCGCTACGAAGTGATCGTCGTGGGTGCGGGTCCCGCCGGTTTCGCCACCGCGCTTTACACTGCCCGGGATGGTATCGATACCCTGATCCTGGAAAAGGAAGCGGTTGGCGGTCTAGCCGCCACCACAGAGGCCGTGGAAAACTATCCTGGTTTCCCGAAGGGGATCTCCGGCGTGGATCTGATGGAGCGGTTCAGAGCCCAGGTGGAGCGATTTGGGGCCGAGATCCTCGAATTTGAAGAGGTGACCCGGATCGAGCCCGTGGACGCGGGTCTCTTTCGCGTACATACCCATATGGATACGGTGTATGAGGCGAAGGTTGTGGTGATTGCGACCGGCAGTCGCCCCCGTCACCTTAACGTCCCCGGTGAGGAAAAGTACCGCGGTCAAGGTGTCTCCTACTGTGCCACCTGTGATGGCCCGCTTTTCAAGGGCAAGGATCTGGTGGTGGTCGGTTGCGGCAACTCGGGCTTGCAAGAGGGCGGAGTTCTGTTAAACTACGCCCGTCAGGTGGCGTTTGTCGTCTCCCATCCTGAACCGCCGGCGGAGAAGATCCTGCAGACGCGCGTTATGGAACAGGAGAACAGCGTCTGCTACCTCAATTACCGGGTCGTCGAGATTTTGGGGGACACTGAGGTGCGCGGCGTCGTCGCGCAGCACGTGGAGACCGGTGAGGTCACCGAGATCCCCGCCGCCGGCGTCTTTATCTACGCCGGCTATCTGCCGGATACCGCCTTTGTCCAGGATCTGGTAGAGATGGATGAGACCGGCTACATTGAGACCGACGATCACATGCGGACCAGCGTTGACGGTATCCTGGCTGTGGGAGACGTGCGGGCCGGTAACGTGGCGCAGATCACCGTGGCGGTAGGGGATGGGACAAAAGCGGCGATCACCGCGCGAGAGTATCTGGCGACATTAGGTAGAGTTGAGAAAGGAGACGTGGTAGGCTATGAAGCAAAATATCACTGAGTTTGAACGGATCTTGCGGGCGGCCCTGGGCATCTACGCGATGTTGCTGGGCTTCATGTTCATTCAAGGGCTTGCCGGGATGCTCCTGGGGCTGCTGGGCGCGATTTCGTTCGTGACCGGCGCCGTGGGCTGGTGTGGGATCTACACGTTGATGGGAAAGGAACCCGTCGAGAGTGAGACGGCTGAGTCCACCAGACGAGGAGATGCGTGAGATGCTGAAGAAGAAGGTGCGCGACGTTGCGTTGGAGCCCGTCCAAGAGGGCATCGGTATCCGTTGGTTGCTCGCTGCGAAAGACGGCGCGCCCAACTTCGCCATGCGCGTGATCGAGATCGAGCCGGGCGTCGTCTTCGAGCCGCACCACCATCCCTACGAGCACGAGATCTACGTGTTGGCGGGGGAAGGCGTGCTGCTCGACGCCGCAGGTGAGCACGCCATGCGTCCCCATACCGTCTTTCTGGTGGAACCGGACGTATCTCACGGGTACCGTAATCCCGGTGAGGAGCCGCTGAAGTTTATCTGCGTGATTCCCTTGCAGAATTAACGCTAGTTGTAAGTTGGCTCGCGCTAAAGCGAGTTTCTGTTGGTCAGACTGAGGAGGTCGAGGATGTCAGAAGCGACTATACGTTGGGTAGGCCCGGGACTTCGCATGCTAGGAGAAGCAAACGACAGCCCCGCTGTGGTCATTGACTCAAGCAAGTCGATTTTTGGTACGCACTCGGGCGCGACGCCTATGGAATTGCTTCTTCTGGGGTTGGGCGGCTGCACGGGCATGGACGTCGTCTCCATTTTAGGAAAGCAGCATCAGCCGGTGGAAGGCTTCGAGATCAACATTGAGGCGGAGCGGGCGGACGAGCATCCCAAACTGTACACCCAGATTCATCTGGAGTACGTGATTTACGGGGATGTCGACGAGAAGGCCGTTGCTAAGGCCATCGATCTTTCGGAGACCAAGTACTGCTCTGTGATGGCGATGTTGCGAGAGAGCGCGGAGATCGAGACGAGCTACCGGATCGAGGCGGAGGCGCCTCACAAACCGGGAGAGACGCTGGACGTTTAGGTTCTAGCCTGGTCTGGATACAGCCCGTCGATATAGGTATCGATGGGCTGTTGTTTTTGGCGTAGGGGGACCGCTGTTGAATAGTGTGGTGAGAATGGGAGTGTGGAATAATGTTGCGATTGGGAGCACACGAGTCGGTAGCCGGGGGGTTGCACCGCGCTTTTGAGCGTGGCGAGCGCGCCGGCTGCGAAGCTCTGCAGATCTGGGTGAAGAACGGTCGTCAGTGGCGGGCATCGCCTCTGATGGACGAGGATATCCAGGCGTTCGCCGCCGCCCGTAAAGCGGCGTCGATCGCGCCGGTCGTCGCGCATGCGGCGTACATCATCAACATCGCGTCGCCCGATCCGGACTTGCGGCGGCGCTCCGTCGAGGGCTTGCTCCTCGAGGTGGAGCGCTGCGAGGCGCTGGGGGTGCCGTACGTGGTGTTGCATCCAGGGGCGCACACCGGCGCGGGCGAAGCGACCGGACTGCGCAATATCGTCGCGTCCCTGGATGCGGTGCATGCTGCCGCGCCGGGCTACGGTGTGAAGATTCTGCTGGAGACCATGGCGGGGCAGGGGACCAAGTTGGGCTACACGTTTGAGCAACTGGCCTACGTCTTGGCCGAGACCGCCGCGGGCGAGCGATTGGGGATCTGTCTGGATACCTGTCACGTCTTCACGGCGGGGTATGAACTGCGCACGGAGGCCGGTTACGCGGAGACCGTGGCGGCTTTTGAGGAGCGGATTGGGCTTTCGCGCCTGCACGCCCTTCACCTCAATGATTCCCGTTATCCGTTCGGGAGTCACAAGGATCGGCACGCCCACATTGGCGAGGGAGAGCTGGGCGAAGCAGGTTTTCGGCATCTCCTCAACGATCCCCGGTTGGACGGGTTGCCGGGCCTGCTGGAGACGCCCAAGAGCGAAGATCTGCACGAGGACATCGAGAATCTGGCTCGGCTCCGTGCGCTGATCGCGGCGCCAACGACTGAGCAGCCGGAGGTGGTGCATGTCGGAACCGACTAAATCAAAGTGGCGGGTCTTCTGGGAGGAGAACTGGCTGACGCTGATCGTCGTCGCCGGGTTGGCGGCGGCGTATCTCTTTCTACGAACGCCGGGCGACGAATTTGCAAATCTGGATGAGGTCGAGACCCTTCTGCTTGATGCGACGCCGACGGTAGTCGAGTTTTACTCCAATACCTGCAGCATCTGTCTCGTCTCCAAACCGCGTGTTGATCGCATGGAGTCCGATTTGTCCGGTCGGGCGCGCGTTTTGCGTTTGAACGTCAAGGACGAGGTGGGACGGGCGCTGGCGGCGCGCTGGGGCGTTCGCGGCGTGCCGACCTTTTTCGTCATCGGTCCCGGCGGCGAGGCGACCTACGCGCAGGCCGGGGCGCCGGACGTCTCCGCCATCCAGGACGCCGTGGACGAAATCCAGCAGGAGTGAAAAAGAACTGTCCCACCTACAACGTGGGACAGTTCTCAGGTAATTTGAGACTTTCGGGTCTCTGTTCTCGCTTATAGTTGGTAACCGCGTCGGAGCGGGACGGCTTTCTTGTTGAAATCCTTGATATAGTGGCTTAGTTTTCCTTTGAGTTCCTTCCACGTGTCCGAGGACAGGAAGGCCTTGAGGGTGGGCAAGTCCTTGACCATGAAGCCCATGGTGACCTCGGGCCAGTCTCCGTAGACCGTGTACCATGCTTCGGTCGGCTGGAGATCGGCCCGCAGCATCGACTCCGGGAATTCCTGCGTTACAAATTCCAGATAGGACTCTTCCTGCCCGGTTCTTACATTCCAGGTGAGTAGTAACTTGACGGGTCTAGCCATAATCCTCTCTTTTTACCATGCCACGTAGATTGAGTGGCGGTCTAAAGCGGTAACGTTGGCGCCTTCAGATCGTCCAGGTGAGCACTGTTCCCATCTCACGCTGAATTTCTCGGAACAGTTGTTCGAGGCTGGCGCCTAACAGGGACAGTCCCACGATGCTGCAACAGCAGATTAGCAAGAAGATGACGACGGCAGGCAGCAGGACGGCGGCGAACCCCTTGCCCAGCGAAAACTCATGGGCCGCTGCGATGGCCATGGCAGCAAGGACCAGTCCATAGATGCCGAGCGCAAATCCCACAATCCCCAACAGGATGCCAGAGATGACACCGACGACGGGGATAAGGCCGAGAAGCCCCATGAGCAGTTGGAGTACGCTGTTGACGATGGTCAAGGGGACCGAAGCGCAGGCCATCAAGAAGAACGTTGTGGTAAACGTACCTGCACCTTTGAGCAGGCGCGCTGCCAGGTAGATCAAGCCAATTCCAATGAATGCGCCGATGAGCCCCAAGATGATGGTTGTGGGAATGCCGCAGAGAGCGCTTCCCAGTGTGACGCCCGTGCCGGGCATAACCATCGGCGGAAGTTCCCGCGTGACTTCTGGGGGAAGGTTTTGGCGCAGCATCTGCATAAACTGTCGGCTGGTACCGACGTTCAACAATGAGGTCACCGCGCTGATCAAGCCGCTGAGCGTGAAGGCGATCACCAGCCAGAGTACGGCGCGCCCCAGATCCGCCTCTCGACGGTACTTCTTAAACGTCTGAACGCTGGGGGAGAAGAGCACATCCTGCCAGAGGGTGAGCGGTGACGTCTTGCCGGCCTGCGGCGGGGGGCTTTCATACGAGCTGGACGTGTACTCTTGAGTTTCCATTGCTTCCTCCTTCTTGATTTGAAATTGGATAATCAGAGAATGATTTACTCGCCAAGCTGGATCAACAACTGCTGCGCTTGGGTTTTCCAGATCTCAGGGGCGTCGGTGTTCATGAATTGATTGAGGGTTTCGACTGCCTTGTCTCGCTGACCGGCTTGGGCATAGGCGCGGCCCAGGGCGAAAAGAGCTTCCGGCATCTCCGTCTCAAGGGCGACGGCTTGTTCCAGCACTTCAATGGCGGCATCGAATTGGCTCTGCAAGAGGTACGTATTTCCCAACCCCACCAGCGCTTCCGGCTTTTCGGGCGCCAGCTCCAGGGCTTTCTCGAACTGGTCCTGGGCCTTGCCGAGTTGTTCCGCATCTGGCGGACCGGCTTGCGCCGGCAAGGCCCGGCGTAGATAGGTGGCTCCGAGTTGGTAATGCGTATCCGGGTCGTCCGGCTCGGCGGTCAGGGCGGCCTTGAACTCTTCCTCGGCCTTCTGGAGCTCCCCCATCTCGTAGGCCAGGGCGCCGAGGTTGTGGTGCACCGCGCCGGCCCGTTCCGGATCGAGCTCCAGCGCGCGATTGAAAGCCTCGCGGGCTTTTTCCGGCTTCCCCAGGTTGAAGTAGCTCAACCCCAGCAGAAACTGCGCCTCCGCGTTTTGTGGATCTTCGGCCACGAGCGCTTCAAGTTGTGCCTGCGCCGTTGTGTACTCGTCCGCCTCTATCAGGGACTTGAGTGCGGAAAGATCCTGGGGTGCTGCTGTCGGTTCGGTGCTGCTGCAGCCCCACGCCAGCACGAGAATGGCCGCGAGGCCAAGGAGCGTTAGTGCGTTGCGCATGGCCCTCCTCCTCTAAAATGGTCGGTTGGTCAGGTGGTCGCTTGGTCGGTTGGTCAGGTGGTCGCTTGGTCGCTTGGTCAGGTGGTCGGCGGGTCAAAGGAAACGCCTTCAAAGATGTCCTGGTTGGGTCTTGTGATGTTGCTTATTAGTCTTTCTTGGGTTCCAGTAGAATAATCTCCGTCTCTTCCGGTACGCTGCTGCTGGAGATGGTGACGCTTTCTTCGCCATTTTCCTTGGACGAGATCCCCATCTCTTTGAGGAAGCGGTCCGGCGCATTGCGTTTGAGTTTCAGATCCGGCGTCGCGTAGTCCATGGGGATAATGACGTGGGGCTCGATCAGGCTGATGATCTCCGAGGCCATAGCGATGGTGAGTCCGCCAGGGACGCCGACCGGGATAAGCAGCACGTGGACCGGTCCAATCGCCTCGATTTGAGATTGTGTAGGAACGTGTCCCAGATCCCCAAGGTGGCAGAGCGCGAGATCGTTGACGTGATAGGTGTAGATCGTGTTCTCTCCCCGTTTCTTGCCGCGGCTTTTGTCGCGGTAGGTGGGAAGACCGGTGATGAAGACGCCGCCGACTTCATATTCCCCCGGCGTGTCAAAGATTTGCGGCTTGCCACGCATGCCCTTCCAGCGTACGTCGTCGAGATTCTCTACCCGCTGACTCAGGGTGATAATCTCGGTCTTCCGATGGGGGAGTTCGTAGCCGATATCCTCTTGCGTGTAGAAAGGGTCTGTGACAATCGCGGGATATCCGCGCTCATTCATGCGAAAGCAACCAAGTCCGTACCAGGTAATTTCCATGTACACTCCTCTCCGAGTAGTCCGGTGGTCTGTTTGTCTGTTGGTCAGCTGGTCAATCTCTTTCACCCCTCGGGCAAAGGGACGTAGGGGCCGTTCGCGCAGGAGAGGCAAGCCGCCTGTCCTTACGCTGACGCGGTGCTATCCTCAGGTTCCTGAGTCATGGCGGCAAATGGTCACCATGCTCAAGTGTCCATTGCGGATCAATTTTGACTCCGCTGAAAAAAGCATCTGAACCACTGAGACACAGGGAACGCTGAGGTAAATATTAAAATGATATTGATAGAAATTCATAAAAAAGCGTACTTGATCAATTTTATTTAAGTACACTCTTATTTTCTCTATGCCTTCCGTGTCTCTGTGGTGAGATATTTAGTTATTTCAGTAGAGTCAATTTTGACTCTACTGAAAACTATATGTTTCCCTAGAGCTGAGGATGCTACGTTGCATTATACTCAATCGAGGTGAAATGCCAAGCGGAATGTTGTGGCGGTGTTCTAAGGAGTTTCCATGTATGCTGGCTCAGAATCCACGCGGGGTACACGCATCGGCTATTGTCAGGCAGGCGAAGGTGCGTTTGATTCTGAGACTTCGGTCCTGTTATCCAGCTTGCGCTGTAAGCGAGTCTGGCGGTGTCTTAGATCCGCCAGGATTTGTTGACGGGCGAATCCCTTAGGCCATTGCGCTGCGCGCTGTAGCGCACGTTCTGTGGCGTCCAGGGCTTGGTCTAGTGATTTATTCCGCCATTCATAATACTTGGCGCGTTCGACCAGCGGCTCGACGGCCCCGGGTTGACGTTGGGCCCAGGCTTCCCAGAGCGCCAAGGCCTGCGTCCAGCGTTCCGCCCGCTTGTGGCGCAGTGCCATCTTCCGCCAGAGCCGGGCCGCCACGTCATCGGGCAAGGTGTCCTCCTCCAGCGCCCGCTGCCAGGCAGCCTCGGCCTGGTCAATGCACTCCGCTTCCTCGTAGACGCGACCGACGCCCGCCCACTCGGTCGCTGCGGAGGTTGTGGTCTCCGGCTCGTGCAACAGGCGCCCGGTGTGCGTCAGCAGGGTCACCAGGCTGAGGATGTCGATCTCGTTGTGGTAGAAGATACGACGGATCTCGTGGGTCTGTCCGCTGCGCAGGTATTGGCGGTAGACGAAGGGGATAAGGTGTCCGGGGATATCGTCGTCAGTGCGCTGGACGTCGAGGACGTGCTCCTCCAGGTAGCCGAGACGACGAGAGGGGAGGTGGTCGCGCCAGAGGCGCCGCGCGACGCGCAGCAGGTCGAGGTGGGGGAGGTGGCGCCAGCGGGGCGGCAGCCGTTGCAGGATAAAGCGGCTCTCCAGCAGGGGCAGGTCGAAGGTCAGACCGTTGAAGGTGACGAGGCCGGTGGCCTGCTGCAACAGGCCGTCGAGGTAGCGCATGGCGGCGGATTCCTCGTCGGGGTCGCGGAGAAAGACCTGATAAAGCGTCAGATGATCCTCTTGCCAGAGGCCCAGACCGACCATAAAGGCCAGGGTGCCCGCGCCGCCGGCCAGCCCGGTGGTCTCCGTGTCGATGAAGGCCGGGTGTGGTCCCAGTGGCGGGTCGCAGAACAATTGAAGCGTCTCTGGCGGCAACCGGGTCACTGCTGTTAGTGCATAACTGCCATGTCGCGTTTCTCCAGGATAGCGCCGGAGCACGGCCCATACCGGACCATGCTCCGTCTCCTGGATCGTGCCCGGCAGACCGGCATCCTCCGGTGGTGGGGAGGGTGAATCCTTCTTCTGGGCCTGGAGGTCGCGAAAGCCCTTGACCACGCCCAAGCGTTTGAGTTTGCGCCGTAGCTCGTCGTCCATGGCGCTAGGATACCAAAAAGCGGGGCGAGCGCAACGCCCGCCCCGCTGAGTAACTCTGGGGGTCGCTCTAGTTGCCGTTGCGGAAGACGAGGGGGAGGTAGAGAGTAGTTTTCAGATCCAGGCCGATGATAACGGGATCGTGGTCGGATGAACGGTAGGGGTCGGGCGCGTAGGGGACGTTCTCGTAGTCGAAGGCGCGTGGCTCGTCGGCGTTGATGTGCCAGACGGTGGTGCCGGTCACCTGGGGGGCGAGTGTCGCGTTGGCCAGCCCGTGGTCCAGGTAGCCTGCCTGTCCGAAGTAAACGTAGGAATAGGCGCTCTCCCCTTCGTAGGCGTTGATGAGATCCCTGTAGCCGCTGCTGGTAAGTGCGGTGATGGGATCCTCCATGGCGTAGGCGTTCAGGTCGCCGATAATCAGTACGTCGGGATCGTTGACGCCAGTGGGATCGGTGGCCAGCCATGCCAGCATCTCTTGGGCAGCCAGGGTGCGGGTGCCGTTGCAGTTGCCGCCCTCGTAGTCGGGGACGTCGTCCCCTTCACCACAGCCGGAGCCTTTGGATTTGAGATGATTGACAACAGCAGTGAAGATCTGTCCGTTGGTGTCCTGGAAGCTCTGCGCCAGCGCCGGACGGTTCTTCTCGGCGCCTATGTTGTTGGGGTCGACGAAGGCGTCGGTGTTGAGCGCCGCGGTGGTACCTGTGGGCGTCACGGCGCCGGTCCTGTAGATCATGGCGACCTTGATGGCGTCCGTGCCCAGCGAGTTGGTGACGCCGGT
>CAZCPK010000002.1:0-29043 GCA_964500755.1 uncultured Anaerolineales bacterium | reverse complement strand
CTCTTCGACGACGCGCAGCAACGCCACAACGCGCTCGCAGTCGACCACGCGCTCCGAATCCGATACAGTTTCGCAATCGGAAGCCCAAAGCCAGGCTAATACGCAGTCCAGGGGGACCAGCATTAGCCGCTCCGTGGGGCATATGAACAGCACCACCCATTCGCAGAGCAATACGGTTAGCGGATCCGAAACGGTGACCACGGGGACTACCCGCTCCGAGTCTGAAACCGTCAGCAACAGCGTGGGGCGCGGGGTCTCCCTCGGAACCAGCGAGGCCCTGACGGCCAGCCGGAGTCTGGGTATCGTGGAAGGATTTGGCATGGGGATGGGAGCCGTCCCCAGTTTCAACCTCAACCGCAGTTGGCGATGGGAGGACGACCAGGCCATCCAGATGACCAACATCTTACGCGCTCAGGAAGAACAACTCCGGCGGGCGACCCTGGAAGGCGCCTACCTGGTCGATTTCTACGTCCTTACGGAAACCGAAGATAGCGCCGCGACAGCCGATGCAGCCGTGCGCCAGGCGTTCCAAGGGGATGATCCCCTGGTCACCACACCCGTCCAGACGCGAGAACTTTCCCCAGAGGAACAAGACTACATTCGCGCACATGCTATGGCGTTGACGCCCAGCACGCGACGCGAGGAGCGTGTCGAGACCGGCGAACCTTACCGTGATGCAACGCTCCTGATTCCCCGGCAGTTATCGGCCTACATGGCGCCGGCGCTCTTCGAGGAGGGCGCCGCGGTCACGATGCTGGAACGGATACCGGCCTTTGCCTTTTATCCGGAGATGCGGGGCCCTGTCTGTCTGGGCCACCTGATTAGCAGCGAGACCGGTCAGATCACCAATACGCTGGCCCGTATGTCACGTGAACAACTCACGCACACCATATTTGCCGCCGACACCGGGTACGGCAAATCTGTGGCTGCCGAACGCATGGCGCTGGAAACAACGAAAGCCTTCCAGACTCAGACGGTCGTCCTGGACTTCGGCGCCGGGTGGCGCAAGTTGCTCAACGCCCCGGGCCTGGAGGGCCACGTGGAGGTCTGGCAGTTACAGCCCGGCGCAGTGCGTCCGCTGCGCTGGAATCCCTGGCAGGTCGGCAAGCGGATCCGCCCCGAGCGCCAGCTAATGGCGACCTGCGAGATTTTCAAAAACGCCGGACGCATGGGTGAGCGGCAGTTGGGCTACATGCGGCGGGCGGCCACCCAGATGTGGCGCGAGAAGGGCGTGCTGACCTTCTCCGAGCGCGTGCTGCGGGATGGGAAATGGGGCCACGTCCAGGCCGATGAGTGGCACGTGTTGGAACAAGTCTGGCAAGCGCACGGCATAACGCCCCGCAAGCAGAAGCGCCGGCAGGAACTACGAGAACTCTCACCCTGGGAACGGCAGGCCTTGGCCGTTCATCGTTCGCGTCTCACCGGGATCTCGGACTGGATCAAGATCTTACGGCGAACACTCAAGGGTATGAAGGAGTATGAGCGAACGTCCCTGGAAGGTCTTTTATTGCGCCTCGAAGCCTTCCAGGTGGGTGGAATGCAGGAGATGTACGGTAAAGGCGCTGACACGATCCCCATCGAGGAGCTGGGGCTGTTGGGTCACGCGGGAGAAAAGCGGTGGGGGATATCGGTGCTGGAAGGCGGCGCCGAGATGGATGAATACTCCAAGAGCGTGATCCTGGGGCTAGTATCCTGGCATCTTTATACGGACGCCGTGGTGCGGCGCCGCGAGCGGATCAACACCGGCACCGACGCCCAACTCACCCAGGTCATCTTCGAGGAGGCCAACAAGATTCTGTCGGGCGTGGATACCGGCATGAGTGACACCACCGGAGCGCAGGCCGCAACTGCCGCGCAGTTTGAGCAGATGTTCCGCGACGGTCGCAAATACGACTTCTTCAATTACATAATCGTGCAGTCTCCGGCCGAGGTTGCCGCGGGCATTATGTCGTCTTGCAACAATCAGTTTATCGGGCAGTTGAAGCATCCTCACGACCGGGATCTGATGCAGGCGGCCCTCGGACATAGCGAGAAGGGCTTTACGGACGAGGACTACAAACGCTTCATGAGCCGGATGCCCATTGGGTACACGGTCGTGAAATTGGGCTACAGCATGGATCAGACCCAAACCGCGCCCATGCTGATGCGCCCCTTGCTCCTGGAGCTCAACGAGCCTACCGACACTGAAATCTGGCAGGCGGCGCAAAGACACTATAAAGGATCTGAACTATGCGACTAATCGTTGCGGGTGGCGATGCTACTGCGTATACCGCGCTACGCACTGCGGGGCACCGCATTCTGTCCCTGGTGCGAAATCTAGCGCTACTCAAAGCGCAAATTGCGCTGGAGGAACCGGATGGATTCTTGATTCGAGGCCTGCTGGGGGGCGAGCCTGAGGAACTAATGACGGCATTGCAATCTCTGGACGTTCCTGTCGTATTACTCCTGGAACCCGACGAGGTGACGGCAGCCCTCAAAGAGATGACCACCGTCCTCTCGGCTGATACCCCCTGGGCCACAGCCGCCAAAGCGTTATCCGCAGCCTCTCTCCCGGTGACGAAACCCCCTACGCCATCTCCAACCCCAGCGCACGCTTCAGCAGCACCTTCACCGCCCGCCAAGCAGAAAGCGCAAAGAGCGCGGCGGGAAAAACCTCGGAAGTCTTCGGGGTATGTTGACATTTTAAAATCTACTCCGCTCTTGCTCTATCCGGTGGTGGGGGGAGCCGGTGCGACCACGCTCGCGCTCTCCCTGGCTGCGGCTACCGCTCGCCTGGGGGTGACCAGTCTGGCCGCCAGCCCTGATCATATGACGCTTCTGGCGCGGACCGGCATCGCGGAACCAGGTTATGCGCAATGCATAGACGAGGATCTATATGCAATGATCCTGTCCGGTAAAGAGTTGCCGCACAAATACGACCTGCAAATTTGTGAGGTTGATCTGGGCCTCTTGTCTCTCATCGACCAAACGCCTCAAGCAAGTATTGTCATTGTCACGCGCCCCACGGGAGCGGGGCGCCTCAAGGCGGTGCGCACCGTGCATACCCTCCGGCGCCGCGGGACCCATATCGCCGCTGTCATTGTGGCGCGTCAAGGGAAGCTGACGCCGTCCGCGTTTGAGCGCCACTGTCGTAGTGATGATCCGGACTTTCCTCCGGTCAAGAAGCTACCGGAAGATCCTGAAGTCTGGCAGACCGAAGATACTGCAGGCCATGCTCTGGATACGTCTCGCTATGGCCCTGCGGTAGCAGACCTGGCGCAGGAATTCTTTCCGGATCTACCCTGGCCGGAAGACGATGCTGATGGTAAGCGCCCGCAGCGAGAGCGCCGGTGGCCCATTCACGTTGAATTAACTGACTAATAAGGAGTGACCAGATGCCCCAAACCCGTGTAGCCGTACCTGGCTTGCTGACCATGTTGACGGAGGAGCAGCGGACCGTATTGAGCGCCTTGGCCGGTCTGGACGGCGACGGCCCGCGTACCGTACCGGAAGCCGCGGAGCTGCTCGATACAGAAAAAGAACTAATCGCCTTTCACATGGCGTCTGCAGCACGGGCCCTGATGCGCGCTGTGATGACCCCTGATCCGCAAGCCCTGCGTTTACTCGGTTCGTTCCCGGCCGAGAACATCGCCGTCTGGCGCGATAACTTGCTCACCGCCGAGCGGATCGTGTATACGTTTTTCGCCAACAACTTTCCCACTCGCTTGCAACTCAACGTCGTCATCCTCTGGTCGGGTGGGAACGTGGATCAGGAATATCGCACCGGCGCCCGGGTCCTGGGACCTACTGGTGAGGAACTGGAGCGCGCTGAAGGCATGATCGAAGGCGGACAAGGGCAACTAAACCAGATATTGCTCCTGGAACCGCTGCTGCCCGCCGCAGGGCAGTACGACATCGAGATCTGGTTGGATGGTGCCCCTCTGTATTCATACCCGGTCCATATTGTCTCAGAAGAGGAGGAAACTCGTGACGAAAACTGAACGTATTGCGCTCTGGGTCGTAGTAGGTCTGAGCGCCCTCGGTCTTATTCTCAATACCGTGATCCTGACCGGTGAGTTGGCCGACTTGCGGCGGCAGGTGGCTTATGCTACCGGCGCCCGGCCCCAACCGGAAGTGGCGACGAACGAAGATCCTGCTGCCTTACCCAATCCCCAGGAAAACACTGGCGCAGCCGACGTCTGGGGCAGTCAGCTCAACGTGCGTGTCCTGGGCGCCCGCAGCATAGACCAGACGGCGGTGATTTCCTTCACCGTGCGCGGGTCTGGCTCTGCGGATCCCCTCATGGATCTGCCGGTGTTGGTCTGCGGCGAGCAAGTTCATAACGTGGAGGGGGATAGCCTGGAAACTGCGCGTCAGCACCTGCTGGATTTGATCACGCAGGGCAGCGCCACCAGTCACCTGACGTTTTTGGGCGGGCCGAACTTGTCATTGGGTTGCGTGCTCGTACTTAACCCCCAGCAGGACGTACATAGCTCCATTGCCCCTCGGATTGAGGTGCTTGTCCCGCAGTTAGCGCCCACCCCGACACCGGATATTGAGGAGGAGTAATCGATGCCTTTCTGGAGACGTAAGCAACAGTTAGTCGTCCTCTTGGCCACGCGCCACACTCAGGCACCGACCGCTCTGGAAGAAGCCGCGGCACATCTGGGAGACGTGAAGTTGGAGCGCCGCGAGGCGCTGAGCGTCGCAGGCGCGTATCAGGAACTGCAGGCTGCGCATTTGGCCGTCGTCGATCTGTCTGACCTGGCCGGGACAGCTGCCGACCGGGAACGCCTGGAGAGCGCCTTGCGCAGCCCTAAGCTGCTCCACGTAGATGGGCAGGCATTTGTCGCGGATCCGGTCGCGGTCCTGGAACAAGCCGTAGCGCAGGCGGGCCTGGGATCGATGCTGCCTCCGCGCAGCGTGGCTTTCACAGCCTGGGCCGGTGGCGTGGGCAAGACTACGTTGGCTCTGGCCTCGGCGCTGGTCTTTCACCGCGAGACGGGCCTGCCCACGGCGGTAGTCGAACTGGCGCCAGGCCCTTCGGCGTTGCAGGCCGTGACCGGCGCCGAGGGCGACACCCTCTACCAGGTCGTCACGCAGGGCGCGGCCTATCCGACCTGGGAAGGTGTGACGCTGGCCCTCATGGAGGGCTCCACGGCTGAGCTGCTGACTACAGAGCAGATTGTCGCTCATTGGCAACAAGTAAATGCCGAGCACATCTACGTCGCTTACGACGCGGCGGCCTGGCATCCACTGATAACACACGTGGCTGCAGAGCGGATGTACGTACTGGCCGACGAGCGCCCCGATGCTCAGCTAGCGGCGGTAAAACTGGCCCAGGACCTGCGGGAACACACAGACAACCACGTGGCTCTGGGCCTCAATCGCGCCGGCGTCGCCGGGCGTGTCTCGCTGCCAGAAAAACCGGCATTTGCACTCAAGACCGTTCGGCACCCGCTCAACGGTAAACTGGGACGGCAAGTATTGCAGGCTGTGTATCCGGGATGGAGAGGATGATATGACTGAGCATTTAGGTGAATGGTTAAGATTCGAACTTGAAAAGCGTGGATGGAGTATAAATGACCTCGTCCGACGCAGTGAGTCTAGTCAAGCCACGATTTTACGTGTGATCGATGGTTATCAAAAAGCAGACGCTGAGTTTTGTAAATCTATAGCTCCTGCTCTGAATCTATCAGAGGAACATGTACTTCGTATGGCAGACCTGCTATCGCAACTACCCGAACCTGAAGTATCTTATCCCTTTCTCAAAATTTATAAACTTATGAAAACCTTATCGCCTGAGGAGCGCGTGGAGATCATGAAGTACGTGCGGTGGCGCTCGAACAAGGGTGCCCAATGAAGCGACGCACCCAACTTATTTTAGGATTTGTCGCGCTCCTACTGGCTGCAGGAAGTGGCTATGGCGTGTACACCTATTTCGATCGGTTGACCACGACCGCGACGGTGCCGGTACCCCGCGTAACCATTCCGGCCGGCGCGTTGATTAACGCGGCGCTCTTACAGGAACGCGAGGTCCCGCGCACCCTGCTCGAGGAGCCGATCTACACGACGCTGGAGAGTCTGGTCGGACAGGTGGCGCAGATCCCTCTGCAACCGGGCCTGGTCATCTATCGAGCACACGCAGTACGGCTCGAAGATTATCGCTTCGTAGACGATCCGCAGTTAGCAGTTGTCTCGTTGCCCGTAGACCCCACCCGGGCCGTTGGAGGACAAGTGCAACCTGGGCATAGGATCGACATCTGGTCGCTGCCTCTCATCTCGCGCCAGAATCATGTGACCCCAACGCTGACCGCTACGCTGGTGCTGCAAGATGCGACGGTGGTCGACGTGCGCACGAATCAGGGGCAAGCCGTGGCCCGCCAGGCACAGGCCGTCCCGGGCCAGTACACCGCGGGGGACGAACAGCAGAACGCCAGTGGTCAACGTGCTCCGCTGCAGATTCTCACGGTAGCCTTGCCCGTCACCCAGACGGAGACGCTCTTAAACTGGCTGACCGCCGAAGAGAATGGCCAGGCTGTACTCTGGACGGCTCTGGCTCCATTATCTCGACCTGTTCCCCGCAATACACAAGCGGAACCAGAGCAACCGGACCCTACCCCATCACCAACTCCCACAAGTATGCCTACCTCTACACCTACACCAACACCTACGCCACAGCCCACGGCAACCCCGGCCCCGGTGACGACCTGGAGGGTGTCCGGCACCGGGGGGATTGCATTGCGAGTGCGCGACCAACCCCGCACGGGGACCGAGATCGGCTCCTTACCCGAGGGCACGCTGGTAGAATCCAATCCAAACGGCTCCTGGACAATTAGTGATACGACCTGGTATTACGTCACGCCGGTGACAGCCACTGAGCCAATTAGTGGATGGGTGTCTGGGGAGTATCTGGTGGAGACAGATAAATAGCATCAGTATGAAAGCGAGGGTGAGAATGAACAAAGTACAAAATTACGACGTTCCAGAAGGTTATCGGAAAGCTCAGGCTATCCTGTTGCATGACGATCATATTTACCTGGTCATTGACTGGACACCGGACCTTGACGAGCGTCCCTTCTTCCAAGAAGGATATTATCACTATCATCCGTTTATGTGGGATGATGATTATCGTGATAGCCTAGATTTCATAGCAATTAATACGCTATATCTGCGTAGACTAGCACAGATATTTGGTAGCGTATTGACTGATGAAGTCAATATCATGTCTGATTTACCGATCCTCCAGACCAAACACATTGACCGGTATGGGGGCGAATCAGAAGCATACGACCCACGGAGCATATTGGCCTTGTATGTCCGCATGGAAGCCGCTGGTGCGATCTCAATCATCATCGTTGAAAGACTGGCTGAAGATGGAGCACCGGTAGTTAAGCGAGAGCTAACCTATCGTGGTAAATACTCTATCTATTGGGGTGCAGAAGAGGTAACCGAATGACCATCAGCGGCGAGATCGTTCAACAAGTACGCCAGCACTTACTCAACCAGGGTGCGCACTTTCCTGGCTGGGGGGACAATCACCATACGGCCTTTCGCAGCGCGGTTGCCGAGGCCCTGGTCGATCTGCAACTGCGCCGGCAGGTGGATAACATTCAAGAGGCGGCCCGTGAGATCGCCGGGCGGTTGACCGGGGTGGGCATTCTGCAGCCGCTGCTCAATGATCCAGAGGACACCATCCAGGAGATCATTGTGCGGAAGGGCTTTGTCCAGGTCGAACGCAATGGACGCATCGAGGACCTGGGTACATTGGCGCCGGATGCCGAGTTTCAGGATCTGGTCACGCGGACCGCCGATCACACCCGTCGGCAGTTGACCGGCTCCAAGCCCTACGTGCTGGCCGATTTACCGGACGGATCGCGTTTCACGGCCATTGTACCGCCGCTCAGTGCCGAAGGTACAGCCGTCAACATTCGGCGTTTTCCCCGTAAGCGCCTGACGCTGGCGGGGTTGGACGCTCGGGGCATGTTCCTATCTCCTGAAAACACAGCAAGCGGGAGTTGGGCCCCGCTGCCAGAAACAGCGGAAACGGCACAGACTGCATCGGAGATAGCAGATTGGGTCTTGAATGAAACAAATCGAGAGAATCAATTACCGGTCTTCCTGGCCGACGTCGCCCGTTCGGTGAGTGCGTCGGTGCTGATCTCCGGTGAGTTTTCCAGCGGCAAGAGCACACTGCTGGGCGCGTTGGCGTCGCTGGTCCCGCCGCAGGTGCAGGTTGCCGTCGTCGAGACCTTCAAAGAGGTGCAATTGGAGCACCCCCATCCGTTGCGCGTCGTCGTGCCGGACGAGCGGCCTGATTTTCCTACTATGGACGAGGTGCTCAACGTGGTCATTACGCGGATGCGTCCGGATCTGCTCCTGATCGGCGAGATCGTCCGCGACGAGGCCCCCAGGTTCCTGGATGCCGTCAACCTGGGCAAACGCGCCTGGTCGACGATCCACGCGGGTAATGCCCTCGGCGCACTCTACCGGCTGGAGACCAAGGCGCTGGCCTCGGGCCTGCCCCACCGGGCCATTCGAGAGCAGATCGCCTTGAGCGTCAACCTGGTGATCCACTTGAGCATGGAGGAAGGTCACCGGCACGTCGCCGAGGTCGCCATCGTGCGGGGCCTGGACGCCAACGGCGACTATGACTTACACTATCTACCCGTAGGGCGCGTGCCGCAGCGCCGCGCCCTACTACAACAGATGTGGGAGGTAGCCGAAACGTGAGTAGTGAAAACCGTGCTCGCCGCATCGCCGCGACGGTCAAGCGAGCGTTACAGATGATTATTCGGGTGTTAGAAACAGAGTTTGGAGTGTAGCAGTACTATCAAATCAAATAATCGTCCCTGAGAGGGGGCCGGGTCTCACGGTAAAGTTGTAAAGGCCGCGCCTCAAAGATTGAGGCCCCGCCATTTACGTGGATTTATCGTCACACCCACCTATCTGGTCCAGTCGCACCCCGGTGCTCCGGGGTCACACTGCCAAGATCCAGAAACCTGGATCCGACCAGCAGGTGGGTGTTTTGTTGTCATAAGGAGTGTTTAATTTAATGTCAATCAACTGGAGTTTAGCGCTGGTGAGTTTCCCTGCGTTGGTCGCTGCCGGTGGCGTGGGGCTGTTGGCGCACGCAGGCCTGGGGATACTGGCGGATATATTTGCCGGAGTACGACGACGGTGGGGAAAGCAAGTGCTTTCCATTCACCTGGACAGTGATACCGGCGCCGAGATCTCCTGGAAACAACAGAGTTTCAGTTTCTCTTGGACACTGTTGCTACCCACGGTTGGCGGCTTGATGCTGGCCTTGCTCTGGCGGCATCCGTTGGGTTGTTGGACCCTGCTTCTGGGGGGCATAGGTACCCTGGGGGCCTACCGATCGCAGCCCGATAGAACCGCCGAGGATCGTGCGCAGCAGGAGCTCTTCTTGAGCGCCCTACGCAGTCGCTATGGGATCACGCAATCCCTCCGGCGTACTCTGGAAGGCGTGCTCGAGGACCTGGATTTGTCAGAATCACCCCTGTATCAGACGCTGACAGAGGTAATTCGCCTGCTGAACGCTGGGGAACCGGTGGAAAAGGCTGTGCAGCCCCTGACTACACAAGGCGAAACGCTGCGGCGCTTGGCCACCATCTTGAAACATGGACATGCAGCCACTCCGAAGGAGCTGCGCCAACTGCTCGATGAGCTGGTCGAGCAAGCGATAAAATCTCGGCGCATGGCCGAACGAGCCCAGGTCACTTTGACGGTGACCCGGACAACGTTGCGGGCCTTGCTCCTGGCCAACGTTACAGCCATGACGCTGGTAACTTCGCTTCCCCTGTGGCGTTCGTATTATATGTCACGACCATCTACGTATATAGTCGCTACTACCCTGGGCCTCGCCGGCGTGCTCTACTTTCGTTTCAAGATCAAAGATCTGGAGGAAAGCCTATGACCACCTGGCTACTGCTCCCTGCCGGATTGGCGGCTGCCGGTGTCGGGCTGTTGACCCTGGCCCTTAGCGATTGGCTACAAGCCGTCTGGGCCAGCATATCTCGCCAGCGTATCTACAAAGTCTTGTTGGACAAACCGGAAGAGGAGCCTCCATCAGCTGAGGAACTGTTTGACATCCCTCCCCTGGCGCCCTGGATGGCGTTGGGGGCACTTGCCGGACTAACCCTTAGCCTTACCTTGTTCTACGGCCCTGGGCGTCTCCTCGGGGCTTTGGGCGGGTTGCTGCCATTGTTGTGGAAGCGGCAACGTATCCAGGCCGGGCAGCGGCAGATCCAGCGGGAGCTCGTCAACCTGGTAGCCTCATTGCGTTTGCAGCTGGGACTGGTACCTACTCCAGGCGCGGCGTTGTTGCACGTGATAGACGAAAATCCGGACGGCATTCTCTGGCAACGGCTGCGCAAGCAGCGTTCGAACATATACGCACAAGGCCCTATCCCGGCGTTGAAAAAAGTAGCAGCAGACCTATCCAGCCAAGAACTCCGGCACCTGCTGGCCCGAGTCCGTGCAGCGCAGGCCGGTGCGAGCGGGCTATCCACTGCTTTACGTGAAGTAGCAGCTGAGATGACCGCAGAATTACAGCAGGAGCTGGGTGAGCAAGTGGAGAGTGCACCTACTCGCTTGATCATTCCGCTACTGGCGGCTTTATTGTCGCCCTTATTAGTGTTGTTACTCAGCCCAGCCGTACAAGCCTTTCTGGACACACTGGCAGGTGTGGGTCCGGCGCCGCTGGGCAGGTAATTCAGCAAATCGTTCACCTGTGCACGACTATATTCGGGAGGTACAAATGTTTAAGAAGATTCAAAAATTTGCAGTAGACGTATGGTCACGATTGAAGCCCAAGCGAGCAGTAAATGTATGGTCAGGAGTGATGAAACCCCAGCGACTGAGGTATTCACTCCTGGCTGATAATCGGGGAACCGATTTTGTCGAATGGTTGGGAATCATCATTCTCATATTCGTCATTGTGGGGGGGATGGTCCTCAATTTGGTCAACACCACCGTAGGCCGAGCGCAAGAAGTGGACAGTTGGATCAACAGTCTCTAAGAGCACTGAAATCACAGTAGCGTAGGGTGCGGGAAATTACCTGCCGTCCCGCACCCGGGGAGGCAAAAAGAAGATGTTACTACAGGACACGCGTGGCCAAACTTTGGTGGAGTACATAATCGTGATTTCGATCATCGTCTTGATCGTGGGTGGGGCATTGCTGATGTTGACTCAGGGCATCAGGGAGAAATTATTGGAATACAATCATGCGCTATGATACCAAAATCATTCTGGGGATCTTGATCTGGTTGGCGATAGTTGCCTATCAGGATCTGCGCAAGCAGCGTGTTGCGCATTGGCTCATTACTATACCTACGATCTTGGCAGGAATCTGGCGAGTTGTCGCGCCGCCTGCAGACGCCTGGTGGCCGGCCGGGATAGCAATGTTTCTGGTATTAGTGAGTGTGGTGTATTCCGAATCTCCTGTCGTCGGGGTTTTTATCCTCGCTGCGCTTGGATTAGGAGTACAAGTGAATATTTCCACCACGGTGCTGCTCTTAATGTGGAGCTTTGCCATTCTCCTGTTTCGCTGGGGGGTATGGGGCGGCGCTGACGCGCAGAGCTTCATGGTCCTCACTGCCCTCTGGCCCACGCTAGGGTTATCTGGCGCTCTCTTTGGCGCCATGCTGCTGGGCAGCCTAGTGGTAATTGTACGGCGCTATGGCCTAGCGTCCCCGATCGCGCTACAAAACACCCTGGCCCGCATGAAACGGGGGGAGCGTCCCTCGGCAGAGACGGCGACCGTAGCCCCATTATTACCCTGGCTATTTTTGGGGACGGTGGGCTATGTATTGGGAGCAGCCTGGCTATGACAGAAAGAGGTCAAGCGACGGTGGAATTGATGATCACGCTATTGCTATTACTCATCCTACTGTTTGGGGGCCTAAGCCTGGCGCAAGGTTACTCTGCGCGGCACGCGCTGGAGAACGGCACGGCGGTGGCGGCCCGGCAGATCGCGCTGGCGCCGCACGATTGGGGCGCGGCGCTGGCCGGCGTGCAGACCAGCGTGGACAACTCGCTGCTGGGCAGCGCGGGCGCCAGCGTGACCTGCGCCGTGCGCGACGCCTGGGGCGGCGCGGTCGATCCCCCCACGCTCTCATTCGGGAGCAGGTTCTCGGTGACCTGCAGCGTGCCTTTTCAGGCCCAGATTCCTTTTGTACCTACCGCTCCGCGGACATTGCAGACTATCCACTATGAAGTGATGGAGAGATATCCATGAACAGATTACAGCGAATGATAACCAGTATCCGTGAGATAGAACTATATCAAGGTTTATTTTACTTGGGTCTAGTGCTTTTAGTTGCAGGCATCATCCTGGGTTGGGTTGTTGATCCTCTGTGGAGAGGATTCAGCTTGCTCAGCACACCAATGATCTGGTCAGTGGCTCTTCTTAATGGAATCAGTTTGCGAAGAATAGGTGGATTTGAATCAATAGCGATGGCTCAAGTGTGCCTAATTCTGATGTTGCTGGGAATGTTCACGTTACGCAATGCGATACCGCTGCCCTAAAGTTGATATGCAAAAAACACATATGCGACTCCCTAACGACGAAGCGGGTCAGGCTGCTATCTGGACAATATTGGGCACGTTGATACTCACCTTACTTATTGCGGGACTCGTGGATCTGGCTCGCCTGTGGGCGTATCGCACCTGGGGCTATCGGGTTGCGGAGAGCGCCGCGCTGTCCGGGCTGGCTCACAGTCGGGATTACGCGGGGTACATGGCCACCGGCGCGCTCTCTTTGGATGCCGCGGTGGCTTACCAGGATACCGTTGACGCGCTCCAGGAGACGCTGGCCCACCGAGCGGATCTCACGGCCATCTCCTACGACGTGCGCGTCCACGCCACGGATACCGCAGCGGTGTACGCTGATTACCCGCCGGTGGCGCGGGCGGGAATGCGGGCCGGCGATTGGGCGCCGGATGACCCGGCCATTGGCGTCTACCTGGAGTTCGCGGTCCAACCCGTGCTCTACGGGTGGGTGAATGGGAATCAGGCGGTGCCGATCCACGTCTTCGCTGCGGCGAGCGTTACTACGGTGCACTGAAGGGAGGTTTGTGTGCGAAAACTGCTTATGCTTATGGTGTTGTGTACAGTCACTATCTTTGTAGTGCCGGCGGCGGCCCAGGAGACGGACACACCGCAGCATACGATGTACTTGCCGCTGATCGTCCAGGGGCCAGCGCGACCCCCGCGCCTGGTTGCGCCGGACGATGGCGGCTATCGGGTGCAGGCGCAGCGGGGGGAAACTCAGGCGGCATGGCAGTGGTTGTGCTACTGCTACGATCGGGACGCCGACGGCGAGTGCGACGCGCCCGGTGGCACCCTCGGGGAGCTGACCGCCCGTACGCCCCGTCTGGACGTCACGGTGCCGATCTCGGCCGGACAGCGCCTGAATCTCTTCCTCTACGCCGACACTTACGGTTCGATTATCACGCCCCATCCCATCTTCTACGCCTGGGACTGGCAGGCACGCGAGAACGCGTCCGCGCCGCTGATTGTGAGAGGAGCGTCCGCTCAGGAGACCCACTGGGACTGCGACAACGACTACGATCACAAGGATCTCGTCCTGGAGATCTCCTTTACTGCTTCTGCACCGCGGGAGACTGACCCATGAAGGTGCCTCAGATGCTGGTCTTTCGGGCCTACGAGGAAACGAGACGCGAACAACGAATTGAGCAATGCTATCAAGTATTGCGGGACTGGCTACAGCATAAACGCTGCTGCGTGACCTATGGAATACCAGAACCCTGCTCGCACCCTGCCAACAAAGTGCCTTTGGATGAAGCCCTCCCTCTGGTGCATGAGCGATTGATCGCTCACGAGCCGGTACATATCTGGTCATATCCGGTCGCTTTTCGCTTACAACTGTGGCGCAGCGGTTGGGATCTGCAAACCCAGGCTACTATCTGGGAAGGCAATGGCAATTTGAGGCACGTCGACCGCCGCGAACAGCTATTCTCCCTGCTCTGGGATCTAATTGAAAGACACGCTCCGCTTTTTCTCATAGGGCCGGCCCGCAGACAACGATTGCCGACGCACATCACGCACGCGCTGCGTGAGTTTGAGCGCTGGAAGATGTGTTACGTAGGCGGGTCTTTGTATAACCGTTTTAACTGGCGGGCTACGTTGCAGAATCGGGCCAAGATCCAGGATCTGAGTGATGGTTTGTGGATTGAGAAGATAGCCAGTGAGGAAGCACATGTCTGAAGGACCGATTGTCGAAGGGTGGATATCCACCCAGGAGGCCGCAGAGGTCACCGAGTGCTCTGTTACCTATATGCGTAGACTGGCCAGCCAGGGCCGTATCACGGCGCAGAAAGTGGGTCGCGACTGGCTGATCCAGCGCGCGAGTGTGTTGGCTTTTTGTGAACGAATGCAGGCGCTGGGTAATCAGCGTCATAATCCCTGGCGTGCAGACCTGACGGAGCAGGGTTTGGGCCGGACAACAGAAAAGGAAGCTAATTAACTATGAATGTGAACACTCCATCGTGGCTACATCTTGGTCATAGCCAGCCGGTATCCTCACAGATAAAATCCTTGCGTCTAGCGTACTGTCTCTATCGTCAGGTTTCGCCTCTCGATCCAGCACCCCCGTGTCAGCGTTTGGCGCAGGCTCTACATCGTGCGGCAGACAAGTTGGAGCAAGACACCATAAAACTACGGGAAATCTACCAAGTGATCTGGCAGCTCTTGTTGCATACCTTCGAAATCGCGGAGCGCGAGAGATGACCCGGAAACTCTTACTCCCATTGCTCATTACCGGGTTGGGCCTGGGCCTGTTGGTAGTGGTAAGCAGCCAGGTCACAGAGGCCGCGGATACTGCGATCTCACCGGCGCCCACAAGTGTGACAAATGAACATAGGGTGACGAATGAACATGAGGATCTTCTTTTCCGCTTTTACCTGCCGTTGGTATGGAAAACGGAGATCGAGCTCTGCCCGGCACCGGAGCCGTTACCCGCTGTCTGCTACACGACCAACGACGTCACGGCCCGCGACCAGTGCGTGTTGTCGTTGGGACAGCCCTACGTGCTCACGCTTTCCTACGGCAGCGACGTCTACCTGGGGTTTCCCATCACCGCTACCATCCAGGCGAGGGTGAACGAGTACCCCCAGGCCGCCGACGTGGATCTGGTGTTCTGGGGTGAGAATCAATGGGGCCAGAACGTACAAGGCCCCTTTCACCCGGTGCCGACCGGCGGGCCGTTGACGGCGACCTGGACGCCCGAGTCGCCCTACGTGACGCCAGGCATCTACCTGGTGGAGATCTTCTCGATGACGGGCTTCACCTTCACGGCGCAACTCACCGTGGAGAATGTGCCCTGATGAGACGCTGGGGGATTGTCGTACTCTTTGGACTCCTGCTGCTTACCTCGACCGCGCAGGCCCGCCCGCTGGCGCTGCCGGAGCCGCCTGGGCCGGAGTGGGAGCCCTGGTATGCGATCGACTTTCGCGGTGGCTATCAGGATGGGCAATGGACGCGGGTGCCTAGTCCCACGTCGTACACGAATTGCAGTTTGCACAATGGTACTACCAGCGTGAGGGGCTCCATCAACCAGCAGGGTGACGGCATTCATTTCAATAGTAATAGGCGTACCGCGCCGACCATCTATACCAACGACATTCTCCCGCCGGAGGGCGAGGACTTTTACGTCCGGTGGAAGATCAAGTGGACGATGGGGTTCCAGGGGTGGGGTATGGGCTTCTATTTTGGAACGCAGCCCTACCACGGGAGATATTTTGAGCATCCCTCCTACTGTCCGTCGAATATGACTCCTATCGTTGCGCCCTACAGCCGCATCACTGGGATGCAGGGCGATGACCTGAGCGGCAGCCAGATCAATCAATGGTTTATCGTCACGGTGCGCTATGACGCTTCGACCCGCACGGCGTATAAATCGCGTTGTGACACCAATGGCAATAACTGTATCTACAGCACTCAGACGGTGCCCAGCGGGGAATATCCGACCTCCTTTCACATCGGGCACATCAAAAAGGTGCGAACCTCGGGAAATTGGCAGCAGTTCACTGTCCAGTATCTCCAGGTCTTCAGGCGCATCCCGGCCTTGACGATCCAGGTGCGCGACCCGGAAGGACACCCGGTCGTCCGGGATATGGGCGGCGCGGTGTTTGATCTCGGCCCCTGGGGCAGCGTATGGCGACTCCTGCAAGAGGCCTGGGGGCGCTACGCGACCCATACGGACAGCCCCCCGGATCCGGGACCGCGCTCTCAAGTTGGCGGTTATGTGGTGCCTGAGGCGGAGGATCGGGTGATGGCCGTGCATCAAAGCAATAGCGGAGGCTTCACCACACTTGCCAGTGAGGTGCTGTGCGGCTGGCGAGCCGACGACTTCGACGTGGAAACCTGCGAGGTGATCCTGGCAACGTTCACGCCCACGCCTACACCGACGCCATCACCTACCGCAACGTCGACGAATACGCCGACACCGACAAACACGCCTACGGCAACGCCGACGCCTACAAACACGCCTACAGCGAGCCCCACCCCCACGCCGCATCCTGGAGTGCTAACAGTGGAACATCCCTGGCTCGTCTGGTACGCGCCGGACGTGGGGCAACCGCCGCAGGTGCTACGCGGGTCCGCGTTCCAGGCCCAGGAACAGGTAGAAGTGCGGGTACATGCACCGGCAGACGACGAGGGGGAGCCGTTGATCTGTGCTGCTGAAACCACGTACATCGTGCAGGCCGATCCCGCCGGTGAGCTTGTCCTGGATGCTGCAGAAGCAGGAGATCCGTATTTCGGCACGCAGTGCAGAGGCGCCTGGCAGGCCTCGGCAACCGGACAGACGACCGGCCTGCAGACGAATAGCGTGTCCTGGACGGTTTCCTGGTTCCCAGCACGGAGGGAGCGCTGATGTTTTTTGCTTTGGAGTTACCTCTCTGGTTGTGGGGCATGCACGCGCTCTTGCTCATGGTCGTGATCTACACGGATCTGACCCGGCGCAAGGTCTATCTGCTCTGGTCAGGGATAGCGTTGCTGGTCAGTATCAGCACGGCACTGCTGGCCACGTATCCGCTCCTGCATCTGGTCCTGGGCGTGTTCAGTTTTGCCTGGGGGCTGTACGGATTACATACGGAGCAATGGGCCGGTGGCGACGTCTGGATGCTCACCTATCTCTGTTTTTCCTTTGGCATGTACGCACCCCTAATCGTTGCGGTGGGGATCACCCTATTATTCTTGGGGGTGCTACTCGGTCGTTTGCAATGGGGGCAGGCGATTCCTCTGGCGGCTGTCTGGGGCTTAGCCGCGGTGCTGGTCTTGACCTTGCTAGCGTCTCCTTCAGGAGAGGCCGTGAGCAATCTCTCGGCGCCGTCATCGCAATCTAACTCGGCAGCAGCCGCTATTTCACCGCTGCCTACGCCCACCCCACTCCCTGACGCGGTAATCATCCATGCCCAACACGCCGCGGACGTCGTGGCGCGGGTCGGTATGGTAGCTGTGGATCAGCGTCCGGCACAAGCGCAGCGTGCCGCTGAAACGTTGCGTACCTTGGCCCAGACTACGCCGCTCCCCCAACACGCGGGGCTTTTATCTCGGTGGGCCGCGGCGCTGGAAGCGTACGCAGCCGGGGATCCGGGCGCCCTGACGACCATCAAGCAGTTTAGTCAAATCAATCTCAACTATCGAAAAGGAGTTTTACCTGATGCACATTAACAAGCCGTTGTTACTGGTAGGAATTGTGTTGGCCGTCATTGCGGTGGCCGCGCTGCTCTTTGCGGGGCGCTTGCTGAACCCGCCCCCGGTGCAGGTGCCGGTCGCGGTGGAAGACCTGCCCGGAGGCCTAGCCATTCAGCAGGAGATGTTCCGGCTCGAAGAGTGGAACGGGATCAGTCCCCAGATTCAGCAGCGGATCTACCTACCACAGAATTTCCCGGTAGGCGCAAAGTTGTTGACAGACGTGCCGGCCGGCAGCCCGCTCTACAAGGCCTACGTGGATACCGAAGAGGCCGGTGCATACGTGACCCGCTTGACTCATCTGATCACCGGCACGCACAAGGTCCTGATGGCCATTCCTGTTAGTCCGGACGCAGGCGGGAATATCCCGGTCGCCGGCGACGAAGTGGATCTGGTCGTTTCCATAGGTACGGTGCGCGCCGAGTTTATCCAGAGCCATCCCACGCCCACGCCGCAAATGGATTGGAGAGGCGTACCGCTGACCGGTACCGTAAAGGCTCGCGACACCGCCACGGTGACCCTACCCCTCCCCCTATCGACGCTGGTCCTGCAGAACATTCCTGTCGAGCGGGTGGAGCGCGAAGAGATCAACACCTCAGCAGCCAGTGGCTATGGAACGAACGAGGAGGGCGCAGAACCGAAGGTCATGTATGGCGATACAGAGCGGCTTTACGTAGCTGTCACTCGCGAGCAGGCTGAGGTCCTGGGCTTCCTACTACACAACGGCGACGTGATTCTGGCGGTACATCAGCCGGGCCTACTTGAGGAGTATCCAGGCGGGATCACCTGGCAAGACTTTGAAAAGCGTTTCTTTCAGTATCGCCCCGAGATCGAGGAGCCAGAGACTATTGAGGACAAGGAGTGATCTATGCCCAACAACAACGGTGACAAAAAGACCGTCTACAATCGTCCTAAGCCAAAGGACGATAAGATACTCAAGCTGGTCGTTGGCTATCGCAATTATGCCAACCTGGAGCGCTTGCGAGAGGGCTTGACGAGTCACAGGCAACGTATTGAGGACGAAGGACTACCGGGACGCCCCTGGCGCATCATTGGGGCGCAACAACACGCACAGCGGGTGCTGGACGATGCTCAAAATCAAGAGACCGATCTGGTGTTGCTCAATCCGCTTCTGGAAGGGTATCACCACGGTATCATCCAGGAGCTGCTGACGTATACCCAGAAACCAATCCCGGTCATAGGGATGATGCCGGACCGGTCGGACCTGGGCCGGGAGATGATCAGCAATGGGGCCGTCGGCAAGATTGCCGTACCTATCAATTCCGCTTCCGTCGCGGCCTTTCTGGGTAAAGCGGAGGAGGCGGTAAATCAAGCCTGGCGAGATCGCGCTGCGGGGCGCGTGCAGCACCATACTCAAGCCATGACCGGAGCAGCCGATCTCTCCTACGAGCGTAAAACGATCGCTATCTGGGTGCCCAAAGGCGGCGGCTCGACACGGACCACCATCGCGACCAACCTGGCCGTGGCGTTGTCCCACATGGATCTGGGTTCTCAGCGCACCGTGTTATTGGATTTTGATATGACCAAAGGTGACTGCCATACGGTCCTGGGATTTACCACTGAGTACGCTGAGCACGAACGGTTTGAAATGCCGATGATCGGCAATGACTTGCATTCGCTGGTCCTGCGCGCTTCGAATGCATATCCCAAGCGCGGAAACGAGGCTATCAACGCTCTCGAACTCAATCGGGTGCTGATGAATTGGAAGGAAAGCGAATCACATCTGCAATTGCTGCCGGGCTTGACGGATACGGGGCAGGCAGCGGCGCAGGAATTTCAAAATATGGGCCTGCTCTATAACCTCGCCTGCGAGATCATCAAGCAAGTCAGGCAACGCGCCACGTTCGTGGTGATAGACCTGGGGCAAGATTTCACGCGGCCCTTCCATCGCGCCGCGTTGGAAAAAGCGGACCAAGTATTGGTGCCGGTCCCGCCGATCCGCACGGCGATTCTGGATACCGCCCATGCTTTGGATCCGTTGACACACCAGATGGGCGGCTCATTGGACAAGTTCAGCCTGGTGATTACGGCCTTCGATGAAACCTTCGGGTGGACAGAAGGCGATATAGTAGACGTGCTGGATCCCCTGCCGTTGGTAATGACGTTACCGTTCAATGCCCACGTGGCTCACGACGCCATAAATAATGCTAATCCCATCGTGCTCTCCGCTCCAGATACAGCGTTGGCCAATAATCTCATCGCCCTGGCCGGTATGTTCTATCCTGGTCTGGCGCGGCCCGAAAAGAAAAAAGGCTTTAAGCAGAAAATAGACGGTGTCCTCTTTGGAAAATAAAGGAGTTTTACCATGCGTGATGAACAACTACCTTATGGCAATCCCTACGCGGACTTTGAAGGGTATGCTGACGACGATCAACCCTGGGCCGCAGCCCTGACCACGGGAGAGACGCAGACGGACGTCTTCCGCGACGTGGTAGAGGCCGTGCGGCGCCGTATCCAACAGCACCGTATGTTAGACGCTGAGGAGATGGAGCATCCGACGGCGCAGGTCGAGGATCAGGTGAAAACCGTGGCGCTGCAGATGATCAAGCAGCACAACCACACCGCGCCCAAGGAGGGCGTACCGCTACTGGATGGCGAACCCGAGGCGTTAGCCCGGCGCATCGTCGACGAGGTGCTGGGCTGGGGGCCGTTATCCCCCTACATGAAAGATGACGATGTAGAGGAAGTGATCCTCAATAACTTCGATCGTGGCTTTGTTATCTACGCCGGTGGTCGCAAAGAGCAGATTACGGGCTTCCACTCCCCGGAGTTTGCGCGCTCTTTCTTCAATCGCAAGATCGAGGCGGGCCACGGGTATCCAGTCAATAATCAGAATCCCTACCAGGATGCACGTTTGCCGGATGGCTCGCGGCTCTTTGTGCAGATCCCCCCCCTGGCCGGCACGGACATTCAGGTCACGATTCGCCGGTTCCGACCGGTGGCCATGGATCTGGACGAGTTGATCGAGTTGGGCACCATCACGCCGACCTTGCGCAACTTCTTCCGCGCCGTCGCACAGGCTCACCGCACGCTGGTGGTCGCGGGCGGCACGGGTACCGGCAAGACGACGTTCCTGCAGGCCATTAGCCGGGACTTTCCTGAAAGCGACCGGGTGGTGACCATCGAGGACACCCCAGAATTGCAACTGGAGCATTTAGCAGACTGGTCCATGTCCTACGTGCGCCACGCGGCCGAGGGCATTGACGAGATCGGCATGGATCAACTGATCCGCAACGCGCTGCGCCAACGGCCCACGCGCATCATTCTCGGTGAGGCCCGGGGCGGGGAGATGGTCGATATTCTGACTGCCTGCAACACCGGGCACGACGGTACGTTGTTCACCGTCCACGCCAACAGCGTGCGGGAGACCGTGGACCGGATGGTGACCATGTACCGCATGGGCCGCGACCTGGCGCCGGAGGAGGTGCGCAAGGAGATCGTCTCGGCGACGCATTTCATCGTACATCTCAGGCGCGAGCAGAGCGGCTTGCGTTATGTCGCCGGGGTGGGCGAGATCCGGCGCCTGGAAGGCAAGAATGTAGTCGTGGAACCGATTTTCAAGTCACCGCGTGATGGACAGGTAGCCCAGTTTGAGATGTATCCGCACAGCGTGGAACTGCTGGAGGCGCGGGTGCCGGGCTTCAGTTTTGAGCGCGACGTCGTAGAGCTAAGCAAGGCTCCCCAACCAGCAGGTCACAGGAGGTAGAAAGATATGAATGCTTTAGTACTCAGTTTGGCGGCGGTGGGCGGTTTGGGAGTGTTTAGTATTGTATCGGCTCTGGCGATCCCCAAGGCGCATCTTCGCCGGGCGCCGGCCAGGACGTGGACAAAGGGGATCCAGGTGCGACTTAACCAGGCACAGTTTGACGTGGAGGCCCCCGAGTTCCTCCTGCAGGGCGCGATCCGCGGCGCCGTCCTCGGCGCAGTAAGCGCCCTACTTACCTCGAATGTCCTGGTTTTCATTCCGTTTTTCATCGGGGGGTATTTCTTCTACTGGGTGCAATTGGAAGATCAGCGCAATCAGCGGATCAATACGTATCATCATGCTTTGGCCCGGGCGATGGACATCATCGTCAACTCCTGGGAGATCACACCGACGTTGTCGGGGGCGCTGCAGGCTGTGGCCGATTACGGTCCCGGGTCAGGCGCCGGCCCCGAAGGTGCCCCGGCGCCCGACAGCGTCGCCGCTGATTTTGAAGAGATCTGGCGAGCATTACGCACCCGCACCCCGCTACGTCAGGCGCTGCAGCGGATTGCTGATCGCCGGCGCAGCCCCATCTTTGATGGTTTGGCGACGGCCTTACTTGTCGCTGAAGAGCAAGGCGCTCAGGCGCGCCAAACGTTGGCCAATCAGGCCAATATCACCCGCGAGCAGGTTGAGACGTTCAACGAGGCCCTCTCGCGGCAGCGGGCCAAGCGCAACGAGGCCCTGGTGGGCACATTAGGTCCCTGGCTGTTGGTGGGCATGGTGCGCGGACTCAATTTCATGGTAGCGGGCACAGAGCACGCAATGAACGTCGAGTTTTTCAGAACGCCGGCGGGCATACTGGTGTCGTTGTTTAGCGCCATTATTACGGTGGGCATGTACGTAGCGGCCATGCAGACGGCCAATCGCGGCTTGATCCTCTCCCGCGTGCCCACTGAATACGGCATAGAAGATACAGAAGGAGAGTCAACAGCATGATAACGACCCAAACGTTGATCTGGATTGCGGCAATATTGGGCGGATTAGCGATCTTCGTCATTGTGTACACCTTGGCGCGTCCCCAGACCAGGGGTAAAAGAACGGTGGCGAAACGGGACCGGATCCCGGACGGGAATCCGCTGGCGGGGATGGCCTATCGGGTGGCGGTAGGCTATCAGGACGAAACGGGCAACCTTGAACAGTTGCTCAAGGCAGCCAACTGGTTCTGGGCGCCGGGTGAGTTGGAGCCGCCGGATCCGAGTGCGCCGTTTTACTCGGCGCGTGGTTACCATGCTGCCTGTATTTACCAGGCGTTGCTCTACGGCGTTCTCGGCCTGCTGGCCAGTACGACCCTGAGCCTCCTCCTGGAAGCGCCTTTTCTCCTGGCTGTCATTATCGCTGTTCTGGCTGCGCTGGCCGGGTACACCGGCCCAGCAGCGCAGCTACAGAGCGCGGTACAACAACGTCAGCACCGGATGACCGTCGAGATGGCGTTCCGGTTGCCTGAGCTCGCGTCAGTTGTCTCCACAGGTCGCTCACTGACCCAAGCGTTGCGGGAGTTGACCAGTCGCCCCGGGGGACCGTTTATTACGGAGATAGCCCGGCTCCTACGCACCTACGACGTGACGACGTCCTTCGAGGCCGCGGTGGGGGCGACCATCAGCCACAACGACTTTGCGCCCCTGACGGAGTTCCTGCAGCAGTTGCAATTGGTAGAGTCGCGGGGCGGTTCGCTTACCCCCGCGCTGCGGGTGCAAGCCCGGGCCGCTCAGGAACGTCTGCGGCGCCGGATGATTGAGCAGGGCGTACAGAATGCCAGTCGGATGGAATTGCCGGTGGTGGTGGGGTCTATCGTGGTAACTATGGGCTTGGTGGCGGGCCCAGCGTTATGGATGTTTTTCGTATACATATAGTTCGTGTAACTCAAAGTAACTCAAAAAGGAGCTACCTATGCAAATCGCAGAAATTTGTCGTAAAGTACGAACCAAGGCCCATGCCTTGCGGGAGGCCCTACTCCCGGCCAGTAAGCCGTTCCGGCCCCACATTGAGGTATACAGCCAAAAGGTCTGCGCTGTGGTGGGCCGTGCCGTGACCGACAACGCCGGGCAATCTGGCTTGGTCAGCAACTTGGCCCGCACAGCGATTGTGCTGGCGCTGACGCTGCTTGTGGTGGGGGGCATCATCTGGTATGCGGTCGTCAATCTGGGCGAAAACGTGGGCCGCGACATCGAAGCCGCCGGTAACTGGGGCGGGTAAGAGAGGGAGGATGGCCCCCAAACTGTTGAAGCACCTGGCTGATGAACGGGGACAAGCTGAGCTCGTCTCCTGGCTCATCACCCAGATTCCCTTTTGGTTTATGGTCACGTTGATCGTGGTCATTGCCATGGTGGGCTTCAAACAGGTGGGCACAGCCAGCCTTGCACAGCTGTCTGCTCGGCGAGCGGGGACCGCCACCCTCGCCGCCGGGCAACAGGTGGCCTTGCAGGGCGGTGAAACCTGGCGCTTACCTGGAACCCAGGCCGAAGTGCACGCAGATCCGGCCCGGCGAGCCACCACGGCACATTGGACGTTTACCTGGCAAGGCCGTTCTATGGCGGCCCGATTCCTGGAACCGTTTCGCATTACCGTGAATGCTCATCAACGACTGGAGGGATTCTATGATGGCCCACCCAGCACCTGGGAATGAGACACTCTGGGCGCAACTCTGTAACGAGAGCGGGCAAAGCACCGTTTCCACCTTTCCCATCATTGTGATGGTGTTGGCCTTGTTCTTGGGCGTGACGGCGTTCATTGTCAAGGTGCGCCCGGCCCAACTGACCGTGCTGGCTGCCGCCCGCTCCTGCGCCCGACAGGGCGTGAGTACGCTCAACCAGCAGCGCGGTCTGCAGCAGGCGCGGCTTGCCGGCGCGGAGGCGCTGCAGGCCCGCCACCTGGATCCTACCAAAGCGGTCATTACCGTGGCGCCGCTGGGCGCCTGGGACCGCTGGAGTGCGGTCCAATGCACCGTCAGCTATCCGGTGGACGTACGTCGGGTCCCCTTTGCCGCCCTCTTTGTGCAATCACCGGATAAGATGCTGGAGGCTACCTACACTCTCGCGGTCGATCCCTACAAGTCACGCTGGGAGGCGCCCTGATGCAATTACTACGCAAACTGTATCGGTCCGAGGAAGGGCAGAGCCTGCTCACGCAGACGTTGGTCATCATCCCCGTTTTCCTGTTGATGATGGGGCTAATTTTTGACCTGGGAGCGGTGGCGATTGCGCAAAGCGCCGGGCAGGATGCCGCGGACCTGGCGGTGCAAGATGCGGCGAAGCACATCTCCAGAGACGCCTTCTACGCCAGCCAGGAAGTCGGCGTCAGTGCTACGGCCTTTAACCTGGCACAGCAGCGCTTAGAAACCTACAGTCGCGGTCGAGCCCGGCTACTGGGCCTTTGGCTGGTACGTCCGGATGATCGCCACCTGGCAGTGTGGCTGGAGGCCGAGATCGAGATCCCCCTGCGGTTCCTGCGCCTGGTGGGGATCTCCTCGGCTACCCGCCGCATCCGCGCCTCAGCGGTACCCGCCTTTGGCATTCGACAAGAAGGAGAGTGAGACTTGACAATATATCACTATGATATGTATAATAGCACTATGAGACGCACTGCGATCAATTTAGCGACCATGAGCGACACCATAAGCGCGCTGGCCGAGCAATGGGGCCTGCGCCCGGGCGCCGGTCCCGGCAAAGGACACTCCGCGCTGATCCGGCTGGCGCTGCGTGCCGTGGCTGCTCACCCTCCGGATATTCCCATCCCCGAAGCGATCGATACCCCCTGGGGCGCCGAGGGTCGGTCGCAGAACATCTATCTGGAAGAGGCTGACGACGAGGCGGCCCTCCAGATCCAGGAGGTTTATCAGCTGAACAGTCATGCGTCTGCTATACGCACTGCTCTGTACGTTGTTCAAGAATGCGGTCTAGCGCCGTTTAGTTGCCAAACACATGATATACAGGAGGAGGTATCAATATGAACCGCGCACCTGATAGGGAACTCTCTAACAAAGGATTCTCTGATATGACATTAGAAGGTAAGATCATTGTGCTCACCCTGGGCGTTCTGGCGATCCTGCTGCTAATAGGAGCCGTTCGCTGGGCAGCGCCTCGCCTGCAGGACGTGGATCTGCCCTTCCTGGATCAGCCCACACCGACGTCCGTCGTGCCGACCTCGACCCCGCGCCCCACGGCGACGCCTTTGCCGGAGCCGACCGCTACCCCCACCAGTACAGTGAACTATCCAGCGTACTGGTCAGAGGGCATGTGGCAAGACGCGAATGACCAATGGTGGCCCGCCGATGACGTGCGCGAAGAAGTCATGGGGACGATTGAGCAGCACTACCTGGAGATCTATGAGAATGTTTGGAATCTTACATATGACGAGATTTACGAAACACTCTCAGAAGAAGACATGGAGCGGTTCTTAACGGGTCAACACATGGCAGATCATCGACTAAGCCGAAAGCGATATCGAGACACAGGCACTTTACCCAGTGAGAGATACATGATCGTTACAGAGCGCAAAGTCACGATACGTGACTTTGCCTCCAACGGTCAATCTTGTATCGTGGCTGACATGTATCGCTCGGCCCATCTCCTGAAATACGATCATAGCACTGACAGTTGGAACAAAGTTGAGATTCCCGAAGATGGCCTGCTCGATGGCACGCAGTTCCTGGGCACGGCTCTCTACAAAATGGAATACGATCCGGAGGATGGACGATGGAAACAGGAAAGTCTGGCAGGTTGGCTGCCCCGGCCATGAGGCGGGTGGCAGCAGTTGTATTGATAGTCATATTGTTGCAGTTAATCGTAGTTTCTTTGCCCCGGCTAGCCGAGGCTCAAAGTTGTCAGCCACCCGTTGGCGGCGAACTCTGTCGCGGTGAAGGTGACGGAGGTGGAGGCGGCGATGATGGCGGGGGCGACGATGGCGGTGATGCCGGTACTCCCGGGGGTCCCGGCGAGGGTAACGATCCCCCACCTGGTGACGGCGATGACTCCCCAGGAAATCCCGGTGATCCCGGTGATGGGGATACGCCGCCCGGGGATGGTGCCGGAGACGGCGATGGAGATGGTGACAGTGGCCTGGGGCGCGGGTACCGGACAGAATACTGTGCTTCTGGCCAAGCCCTTGGCATCGACTGCGAATACGTCAACGCCACCTATCGCCTCTATGGCATAGGATCTGAACACAACTGGTATTTGGTAGACTTTACTCGGCTCACCCCAGAGATTTGTGAGAGTGAAACCGATGACGATGATCCAGGGCGCCCGTGTGTGCCCGGTTATGACCCGGCGACAGGGATTACATTCATCTGTGACGAAGACGAAGGGAATGACTTTGCCTGGGGTTGGAATATCTCCGTCTGGGCCCGCGTCCCGCCCCACAAGGTGATGCGGTACCCTTATCCTCGCTGGCTGGTCGCGTTGCCGGGCCGTCTGACGCTGATTCGCGAGCCGGTCTTTTCTGTCGACGGTGGGCCGCATGGTGGTGGGGAGGACGGTTTCTGGTCAGATACTGTGGCCATGCCCGATCCTGTGCGTGACCCACCCCAAGGCGGCGACATCCGGAACTATCGCATTGGCGTGCGCTGGCGCATGGGGATGCCAGGTCAGAGTCTTTTTGGCGGGGGAGCGATCCCCGACTCCTGCTGGGACTTTGACGAGCGAGACTGGAACGTCGCCGGTGGCTACGCCTCCGCCGGGGCCTGTGGCGACGTCGTGGAACATACCTATGAGACGTCGTCCTACGGCCTGCCAGAGAATGGCCGTAGTTTCGATTTCAGCGCCGATGGCTGTGAAAGAGTGGGACCGGCGACCTTACCGGCCTACCAGGTCACCGTGCCCACGTATTGGATCGCCGAATGGGCCGACGAGTGGGAACAATATCACACCTGGACGGAATGGGGCGATTGCACGTGTGCCGGTAGCGAACCTGCCGGCGTGCCGCATACGACCAGCGGCTGTTCGGCGCCGGCCGGGATCTGCATCCAGCCTGGAGAGTGGTACGGTAAAGTGGGAGAACGTCATGGCGAGTGGCGCGACCACTTTGTCGGCTGGCACGCCATGGATCTGCGGGAGTTTGGCGAGCCTCATTGGTACTATACGTCCTACGCCGTGACCTCCATGGGCGAAGGCGGCGACTGGTGTCCTGGTCATACGTACGTCGACGGCACCGGCAGCGCTGTACCCATCCCGGTCATCGAGGCGCAATCCATCATCGTGGATCCGTGTCGACTGTACGGCACCTGTGGCGATCTCAACCCGCAGGTGCCGTGAATTGGTGATTGTAATGCACACCCCGGCCTAAATCGCCGGGGTGTTTGTCTTACCGGAGGTGTGACCTGGAAACCGTGACGTTGAAAAAGCCCAACGGAGAGATTCTCGCCCGACCTCGCGTGTTACGTCGTTGGGGGGAGCGGGCGCGGGGCTTCATGTTCCGGCGTAAATTGGAGCCCGGCGAAGCGCTGCTCTTCGTCAATCCGTGCGAGTCGGTCGCGGATGCCGCGATCCACATGCTGTTTGTGGGCATGCCGCTGGGCGTGGTCTGGATGGATAGCGGATGGCAGGTGGTGGACACGATGCTGGCGCAGCCGTGGCGCGTGCACTATGCGCCACGGCGACCGGCGAAGTATATTCTGGAGGGGGAGCCAGGTTTGCTAGAGGGTATGGTGATAGGCACAACAGAAGTGCTATTCATTAGCTAGCCCCCCATAGTCAGCTCAAGGATAGGCCTCCAGCGCCACGCGCAGCGCGCCTTCCACCGTGCCGTCAAGATGTTCCGCGCCGGGGAACATCCCCTCGCGGGGTGGATTCTCTTTTGGCCCACTATGCTCGTGCTCCTGGTTGTGTTCAGTACAACTCAAAGAATGCATCCGTGCCCAACGTGGGGATCAGCCTCTGCGCCAGATCGGCGAGCTTGCCGCTGTCCACGAAGATCCAGTCGTCGATACGGCCCCGGAAGCACCAGCGCTCGGCGCGGAAGTCGCGGGTCTCAATGTCGTTGAGGATGAAGCGCAGCATCGGCGTGAAGCGCCCGCGCTGCGCCAGCTCATCGCGCAGCCGTTGCTTTAAGTCGGGCCGCGGCACCTCGACGCTGCCGTCGGCTGAGACGGCTTTTAAGAGCGTCTCGGCATCGGGACCTACGCGCTCGTAGATCAACAGGCGCTCTGGTTTGACGTCCAGGCGGTAGTTGTGAGATTTCGGATGTTGATTCAGCGCCGCCTTGACCACCGCGATCTCCTCCGGCAGCAGCTGCTGCTCGCAGGCCTGGGCCAGCGAGACGACGCCGTTGACGCTCTCGCGGATCTCCCAGCCCTTCGGGATTTCCGCGACGGTCTCGCGCCCCGTCGGGTCGCGCACGAAGACGTAGCGCGTCTTGCCGGTCTTGGTGGTCGTCCGGCAGAGTGTGTAGGTGACGCCTTTGCGGTTAGTGTAGGTTATGGGCATTTGTTTCTCCTCTTAGCGCGATTTCCAAATCGCGGCTACAGTGTTGTAGTGTTTGGCCATGGGTCTCACCTTGAAAAAAATCCGCGACGCGCTTCGCGCGATACTCTTGGGGGCTTCGCCCCGTGTGCAGCCTCCCA
>CAZCPK010000001.1:25053-33948 GCA_964500755.1 uncultured Anaerolineales bacterium | reverse complement strand
GCGCGACGATCTTATCGTCGGGGATCTTGCCCGTGCCGAAGGTCTCGACCGCCAGCGAGAGCGGCTGGGCCACGCCGATGGCGTAGGAGACCTGCAGTTCCAGGCGGTCGGCGACGCCCGCGGCGACCAGGTTCTTGGCGATGTAGCGGGCCATGTAGGTGGCGGAGCGGTCGACCTTCGTCGGGTCCTTGCCCGAGAAGGCGCCGCCGCCGTGACGCGCCACGCCGCCGTAGGTGTCGACGATGATCTTCCGCCCGGTCACGCCGGCGTCTCCCTGGGGCCCGCCCACGACGAAGCGCCCGGTGGGATTGATGAAGTACTTGGTGTTCTCGTCGAGCAGCTCCGCCGGGATCACGGCCTTGACGACGTGCTCGATGACGTCCTCGCGGATCTGCTGCTGGGAGATCTCCGGAGCGTGCTGGGTGCTGATGACCACCGTGTCGACGCGCTGGGGCTGGCCGTGCGCGTACTCCACGGTGACCTGGCTCTTGCCGTCGGGGCGGAGGTAGGGCAGCGTCTCGTCCTTGCGCGCCTCGGCGAGGCGGCGGGTCAGCTTGTGGGCCAGCGCGATGCTGAGGGGCATCAGCTCGGGCGTCTCGTTGCAGGCGAAGCCGATCATCATGCCTTGATCGCCAGCGCCCAGCGCCTCGATCTTGTCGTCCTCGCTCATCTGGCCTTCCTTGGCCTCGAGCGCCTCGTCGACGCCCAGCGCGATGTCGCCCGACTGCTCCTTGATGCTGACGATCACCCCGCAGGTCTCGCCGTCGAAGCCGTACTTGGCCCGATCGTAGCCGATCTCGAGGACGACGTCTCGGGCGATCTGCCCGATGTCGACGTAGGTGCTCGTGGTGATCTCCCCGGCGACCAGGACCAGGCCGGTGGTCACCGAGACCTCGCAGGCCACCCGGGCGTCGGGGTCGTCGGCGATAATGGCGTCCAATACCGCATCGGAGATCTGGTCGCAGATTTTGTCGGGATGTCCCTCCGTGACCGACTCCGAAGTGAAGAAGTATTGGGGTGATTCCGTGAACGTTGTGGTCATGCACTACCTCCTTAAGATTTATGATTCTTTAAGGCACCAAACGGCGCCTTGGGTTTCTTGGTGGCGGATGGGTCACATCCAAGCGTCCATTATACACCAGATCCAGGAGAAGGGAGAACGCGCGCGTGTTCGCCAGCGGATCAGGCTGTGACGCTGTTGGTCGCTGGGGTGAGTGATCAGTGAAAAGCGGGATTTCGAAGCAAATCGATTACCGAAACCGCCCTCGCCATCCCAGAACGTGCGTAGACAAGATCAAGGCAAACGAAGCCGGGATTGGTAACATGAACAAACGTCGCAGGGAGTCTCTCAGGGGTTTTGGAAAGCCGCAGAACCGCTTCGTTTGCCCGAGCCCTTTCTGAGTTTGGCTTTCAAATAGGTTGATATATCATACGGGTATCGGCGTACGCACGGAGGAGTAGCAGTGCGGCACCTTTTTTGACGGTGCTTTAGCACCCTACCCATGCATGAAAATATGGATTAATGGGCGCGAAATGACGTGAGTGGATTGAACCACTTTTCAATCTGTTTCATCCGTTTCATCCGTTGACAATTCGACGACCTGACCGAGAAACCACCGGACTATTTTGGGAGGAGCCAACAGCTATGCCTGGAGGAATTGCAATGAATCGCGAGGAGTTTGTGCGTCTGATGGCCGTGGCGCGCGGGGAAGAGCCCGCCGATCTGCTGCTGGAAAACGGTCGCGTGGTGAACGTTTTTACGGGTGAGATCCTTGACGTTGACGTAGCGATTGTCGGTGAGCGCATCGCCGCCGTGGGTAAAGGCTACACCGGGGAGGAGACCATCGATCTCGGTGCGCACTTCGTGGTGCCGGGGCTGATTGATGGGCACGTCCACATCGAGTCCTCGATGGTGAGCCCGGGACAGTTTGCGCGGGCTGTGGTACCGAGGGGGACGACGACCGTCGTCACCGATCCGCACGAGATCGCCAACGTCGTGGGCGTCGACGGCGTGCGCTACATGCTCGAAGCGTCGGAGGGCCTGCCGTTGACCGTCTTCGTCAACCTGCCCTCGTGTGTGCCCGCCACGGAGATGGGGACGGCGGGCGCGGCGTTGGACGCCGATGCTCTGCAGGCGCTCGTCGATCATCCCCGGGTGCTGGGGTTGGCGGAGTTCATGAACGTGCCCGGCGCCGTCCTGGCGTTGCCCGGCGCGGTGGAGAAGTTGTTGGCCTTCCAGGAGCTGCACATTGACGGGCACGCGCCGGGGGTGACCGGTCCATGGCTGCAGGCCTACGTTGCAGCTGGCCCCTCGACAGATCACGAGAGCATGACGGCCGAGGAAGCGCTGGAAAAGGTGCGTCTTGGCATGTACGTGCTGATCCGTGAGGCGACGGCGGCGAAGAACCTGCAGGATCTGGCGCCCGCCGTCACCCCGGAAAACGCCCGGCGCTTCGGTCTTGCCACCGACGACCGGCACCCCGCCGAGCTGCTGGAGCAAGGGCACATGGATCACCTGGTGCGGCTGGCCGTCGAGGCGGGTCTGTCGCCTGTGCAGGTCATCCGCATGGCGACGCTGCACAACGCCGAGGCCTTTGGCCTGCGCGACCGGGGCGCCATCGCGCCCGGGCGCCGCGCCGACCTGGTCATTACGCCGTCCCTGGAGGAGTTCCACGCCGAGATGGTCTTCAGCGGCGGGGAGCTGGTCGGGCAGCGCGGTCGCCCCTCCGGCAGCTGGTCGCTGCCTGAGGTCGACGACGAAACGGTGCGCGGCAGCATTCACGTGGACCCGGCGGAGCTCGACTTCCGGGTGCCGGTGGAGGGCGAGCGCCTGCGCGTCATCGGCATCGTGTCCGGGCAGCTGGTCACCGAGGCGCTCACCGTTGAGCCCAAGGTCGTGGAGGGCGAGGTCGTCGCCGACCCAGAGCGGGATCTGGTCAAGTTGGCCGTCGTTGAACGCCACCTTGGGACGGGCAACGTGGGATTGGGCTTCGTCAAGGGGCTGGGGCTCACGGTAGGTGCCATCGCGGGGAGTGTAGCCCACGACTGTCACAATATCATCGTGGCCGGCGTGGACGACGCGGCGATGCGCATGGCCGTCGAGGCGATCAAAGATCTGGGCGGTGGGCTGGTCGCCGTCCGTGGGGACGACGTGCTGGGCTCGCTCTCGCTGTCCATCGCGGGGTTGATGTCCGACCGTTCGGTGGAGGCCGTCCACACGCAGATGGAGGCGCTGCTGGAGGAGACGCAGGCGTTGGGCTCCACACTCGAGGATCCCTTCATGCACCTGAGTTTCCTGGCGCTGGAGGTGATCCCCAAGCTGAAACTGACCGATCAGGGGCTGGTGGACGTGGATGCGTTTGACTTCGTCTCCCTGTGGGTGGATGAGGGAGCGTGAGGGACGCGGCTGTTCTCCTGTCCGATCAGGTCGCAGAGCGGACGCTGCCCGGCGCGGGCCATGCGCAACGCGCAGTCGATGAGCTGCTCGAGCTCGGGCGTGAGGGGCGAGGATAGGTCGTCGCCGGGCGTGTACCAACGTGCAGCGAGCGCGTCGTCGCCGGGCGTGAGCGTCCCCCCGCTCCGCTCGACGAGGAAGTAGCTGATGACGTAGTGATACACGATCTCTCCGTCCTCGTCGCGGGTGATAAGATCGCCCAACGTGAGCAGACGCGGGTCTCCCACGGAGAGCCCCGTCTCCTCCTGGATTTCCCGTCGGAGAGCGGTCGAAACCTGCTCTCCGATCTCTTGTTTGCCTCCGGGTACGCTCCATTGATGAGCGTGCGGTGGATTGCGGCGGAGAATCAGCAGGATTTTTCCTGCGTCGATTACCAGGCCGGCGACGGCGGATAAAGGCGTCGGTGGATATGTTCGGTTCATTTTTTTTAACCTCCTTAATTGTCACTTGAGCGTTGCTCTGCACGATCCGTTTGTTCATTCAACAAGTGGCTCCGCTGAAAAAAAGCATCTGACCACTGAGACACAGGGAACACTGAGGTAAATATTAAAAAGGTATTGATAGAAATTCATAAAAAAGCGTACTTGGTTAATTATATTTAAGTACACTCTTGTTTTCTCTGTACCCTCCGTGTCTCTGTGGTGAGATATTTAGTTATTTCAGTGGAGTCAACAAGTGGCTTGAAATTACGGCATAAGGTGCAACGCACCTGGTTAAACCCTAATACCGTAATTTCGGCGAGTGGCTTCACTGAGACACCCTTTCTCAGTGGAGTCAGCAAGTCACAGATTTGCTGAGGTAGTGGACGTTAGTTTAGGATTAGGTTAAAATATAGAGGATTGCTCAGTCGGCGCTGCTCGAACGTGCGCAGGATGAGCCTCTCTATCTTTGTGAGTGATTTGTAGGTCGCGAGTATTGAGTGCTATAGTCTTTTGGGTAGCCGCTGCAATGTGGGTCTACTCATTTTTTGTCCTCAGGCCCACGGGAAGCTGAGCCACGCTGTGTCGGCCTTCCGGTTCATTATAGGGCGTTTGGCTGTGGTTGAAAGGGGAGTCAAGCGGCGCATGTGCAGGTGGGGTGGGTACTAGGTAAGATTACATAAATCTTAACCTAACAGTTACGATCTTAACTCTTTTCATACTTCTCTACTGTGGTATAATATTGGTCAGAAAAGCCGTTGATCGGCTTCTGCCAAGGTACCGGTTAAAGATAGAGAAGTCTGCAATTAAAAGTTTGTAATCAAATACTTACACGCCGCATTCTGCAACGCCAATTCCTCTCCGCAAAGAATTCACGGGTATCTTAGTTAGAGGGAAGTGAAGATGGGAGCCAAGATTCTATATATCGAAGACAATCCGGATAATCGCCTGCTGGTCTGTCGCATCCTCATGGTGGAAGGCTACGAGGTGCTGGAGGCCGAAGAGGGCGAAACGGGAATTCAGCTGGCGGTTGAGGAACAGCCCGATCTGATCCTGATGGATATGAACCTGCCAGAAGTGGATGGGTACGAGTTGACGCGGCGGGTGCGGGAGATCCCGGAGTTGCAAGATGTGCCGGTCATCGCGATGACCGCCAACGTAATGCATGGCGACCGGGAGAAGACGTTGGAAGCGGGCTGTGACGGGTACATTCCCAAGCCTATTGATGTCGACAAGCTCCCTCAACAGGTCGAGGAGTTCTTGAAGGCTAAAGGCCGAAAGTAAGGGACGTTGCTATGAATAAGGCCCCGGAAGAGGCGACCATCCTCATTGTGGAGGATAACTTTAATAATTTCCTGCTGATGACCCGTCTATTGGCATTTCTTGGAGTCAAGAAGTGCGAGTGGAAGGCTTCAGGGTGGAAGGTTCTGGAGTTTGCCGAGACGTTGGGTGAGATTGATCTCATCCTTATGGATCTGATGCTGCCGGATGCCGATGGGTACCAGTCGTTGGAGAAGTTGCGGGACCATCCGTCCTTCGACGGGGTTCCCATCGTGGCGGTGACGGCGAACTCCTCCGCGGCGTCCATGGAGCGGGCGCAGGCCGCCGGATTTGATGGATTTATCGGTAAGCCATTGGATCCTGATCGGTTCCCAGATCAGGTCCGTCGAGCCCTCAACGGTGAGGAGGTATGGGAGCCGCAGTAGGGGGAGAGCGCGCTTCCCCGTCTGTCCGTACGGTCCCCACCACCGGGATGCGTGGGGGATTGGGGCGCACGCTGCTGACGGCTTTTTTGATTTTAACAATTCTCCCGTTGGCCTTTGTCGGCTGGTACGCGTTGCGACAGAACCGCATGAATCTGGAGCGTGAAGTTACACGCAAACTTCAGGCGGTGGCCAAGCTCAAGGCTGAAGAGTTCGAGTTGTGGTTATCGAATCGAGGTACTTTGTTATCGTTGGTCAACTCGTTATCTGCTGAACGTCTCCCTACGACGTCCTCCTGGGAGGCCCTGCAGCAAGAGAGACCCGAGTTGGTCGGTGCGCGACTATCGGATGTGGACACCGATCCGCTCTGGACGTTGGGAGGCTGCGAGGCTACGCCTTTGCCCTTGATCGATCTCTCCTCTCTGGCTTCCGATAATGGCGTCGTGGCATTGGCCTTTCCGCTGAGTGGAGATCGCACGTTGACGCTCTGTCTGCGGTCCTTGCAGGCACTGCAGACGCCGGCGGAGCTGTCGGTTCTGGGGGAGACGGGACACGTCTATCTGGTGCAGCCTGGGGCTCCAACGATCCCACAGAGTGAGGCGTTGACAGCCCTGGCGCGGGGGGAGAGTGGGGCTGCGCTGTACGTCAACCACGCGGAGAAGCCCGTCGTGGGCGCCTATTGCCGCTCAGGTTTGGGAGTGGGTATCCTTGTGGAGCAGGAACAGGCCGAGGCGCTGGCCTCCACCGACCAGATCGCTGCGACCTTTATCGCCGTCATCCTCGCCAGTGCCCTGGCGACGACGGTGATTTCCGCAATGGTGATCCGGCAGATCACCAGCCCCGTCGTGCGTCTGACCGAATCGGCCCTGGATATGTCCGAGGGCGAATTGGACCAGCATCTGGAGGTCACCTCCCGCGACGAAATCGGCATCTTGACCTACGTGTTCAATGAGATGGCGGCGGAGTTGAAGTCGCTCTACGATGAGTTGGAGGCCAAGGTCATCGAGCGCACGAAACGTCTGCAGAAGGCCAACTATCAGATTCAATGGCGTGCCTTGCAATTGGAAGCCAGCCTCGCTGTCAGTGAGGCGGTGACCTCGTTGCGGGATCCCACGGAATTGCTCAACCGCGTGGTGGATCTGATCTGTGAGCGGTTTCTCTACGATTCGGCTGCCGTTTATCTGGTGGAACCCGGCGGTGGTCGGGCCCACCGCCAGGCTGTCAGCCCGGCACAGGCGGCCGGACCAGAGATCGTATCGCTGGGCGATGGGAGTTTCATTGAGCGGGCGTTGCGTAAGGCCAAGCCGCAAGTGGTGCGTGAGGAGCTCCCTGCCGAAGAGACCTGGTACAATCGGACGTTGGTACGGATTGCGGTGCCGCTGCGCATGGAAGAGCGCGTGCTGGGCGCCTTGACGATCGTCAGCACCGAACGCACCGATATGGTGGAAAGCAACATGGAGGTGTTGGTTCACCTGGCGAATCAGATCGCTATCGCGCTGGAGAACGCGCGCGCCTATGAGCGCGAACGGCGGGCGGCGGAGCAATTGGCCGACGCTGAGGCCTTCAAGTCGCGCTTTCTGGCGAATATGTCACACACGCTGCGCGAGCCGCTCAATTCCATCATCGGTTTTTCGCGCCTGATGCTCAAGGGTATCGATGGCCCGCTCTCGGAGCAGCAGACGCAGGATCTGGAGCGCATTCACAGTAACAGTCGGCGGTTGCTCACCCTGATCAACGACATCCTGACGATCTCTCAGATTCAAGCGGGGCTGATGGCCTTGAAGCTGGAGCCCGTCTCCCTGGTCGAGATTATCGAGAGCGTCAAGCCTACCGCCGAGGCGTTGATCCGGGGCAAGGAGATCGCGCTGGAGCAGGAAACCGAGCCGGACTTGCCCCTGGTGTCGGCCGATCCGGTGCGCATCCGTCAGGTGCTGGTACGGATGCTAAGCAACGCGGCCAAGTTCACTCAGCGCGGTCACATTACCGTACGCGCGTGGTCGGACGAAGAATACGCTTACGTGAGCGTCGAGGACACCGGCATCGGCGTCCCCGAGGCAGAGCGGGAGCGAATCTTTGCTCGCTTTGAGAAAGGCTCGGAGACAAATGGGGCGTCTGGTGTGGGGTTGGGGCTGGCATTAAGTAAAGAGTTTGTGGAGATGCACGGCGGTCAGATGTGGCTCGACAGTGAGGTTGGAGAGGGGAGCACGTTTACCTTCTCCCTGCCGCTGTACTCGATGACCACCGGCACGCCCGTATGAGATCAGGAGGCAGTGGTGACTGAGAGAGAATCCTACACCGAGGTAGCGGTGACGTTACAGCAGCACACGCTGGATCGCGTGCTGCGGGTCAGCGCCCTGGCGGGCGCTGGCGCGCTGCTCTTCGGCTGCATGGCGGCCTACCTTCGTGAGGCGTTTGTCCTGATTCCGGCCTACGTAGCAATCTATCTGGGGCTGCTCTTCCTGTTGTTCTACCGGCGGATCAATTACACGGTCAAGGGCTGGATTTTGGTGGGGGTGTTGTACCTGCTGGGGGTCTCCGATTTTGTATTCTTCGGTTGGGTTGCCGATGCCCGGATTTTCCTGTTGGCCTTCCCCGTTCTGGCGACCCTCTTCTTCGGGCGGCGGGTAGGCTTCACGGCCTTGGCGGTGAGTACGTTGACTGTATTGGGCGCTGCCTTCGCCGTCACCCAGGAGTGGATCGGGGGGATAGAGCTCTATGCTTGGTCGGCTCAGCCGCTGCTCAATCTGACCAGCAATCTGTTTATCTTCCTGTTGACGGGCGTGTTGATGGTCAGCTCGCAGGATGCATTGATCTCTCTTCTCTCCACTGAACTGGAGCAGGTCTGGGTCACCTCGAAAGCGCTGAAGGAGCGTCAACGCGCGCTAGACGAGCGGGCGCAGACGCTACAGGAAGCGAACTACGCCATGCAGCGCCGCATTATGCACCTGGAGGCCGGCGCCGAGGTCGCCCAGGCCATCGCGACGATCTTCGACCTGGAGCAGTTGTTGCAGCGCTCTGTCCGCCTGATCAGTGACGCGTTTGGGTTCTATCACACCGGCCTCTTTCTGGTTGACGAGTTGGAGGAGCGGGCGGTATTGCGGGCTGCGACGTCAGAGGGTGGACAGAAGATGCTGGCGGAAGGCCACCGGCTGGCCTCCGGCGAGGGGATGGTGGGCTGGGTGTTGGATCATCGTGAGCCCCGGATCGCGCTGGACGTAGGCGAGGACGCTGCCCACTTCGCCAATCCGTTGCTGCCGGCGACCCGTTCCGAGGTTGCGCTTCCTCTGGCGGTTGGATCGCGTCTGGTGGGTGTCCTCGA
>CAZCPK010000001.1:0-25043 GCA_964500755.1 uncultured Anaerolineales bacterium | reverse complement strand
GACGTGCAGAGCACGCAGGAGGAGGCCTTCGATAGGGACGACGTCCGCTCGCTGGAGTTTCTGGCGGCCCAATTGGCCGTGGCGATCGAGAACGCGCGACGTCTGAGTCAGGAGTCGGCCGCGCTGGAAGCAGCCAGTCCTTTCTACCGGATTACCCGGCGGATGGAGGCAGCTCAGAGTCCGCAAGAGGTGTATACGGTCTTATTGGAGACGGCGCGCGATTATAACCCGGCGCGCGGCTTCGTGCTGCAGCTGGCCGCCGAGACGACGCCCCGTCTCTACGCCGAGCTGCGCGGTGACGAGATTCTCTTCCCCGATCGCCCCGTGGAGCGGACGATTCTGGGCAATGAGGAGCTGATCGCGGGGCTCTCGTATCCCTTGCAGGAACCGCTCTTTGTGGACGATCTTTCGGACCTGGAGGGGGAGAATATCCCCAAGGCTCTTTATCCGGCGTTAAAGATCCTGCAGCAGGAATCCGCTATGCGCAGTCTGGTCCTGTTGCCGATTCGGGTCGAGGGCAGACTGGAAGCCCAGGTTTTGCTCTCCTACCAGATGTTGCACCAGTTTGGCGGCGCCGAGCGGCAGGTCCATCTGATTCTCGCCAATACCGCGTCGATGGTCCTGGAAAACCGGCGGCTGCTTGCCGAGCTGCAGCGCCAGGTCGAACAGCAGGGGGTGCTCTACGAGGCGAGCCGGGCCCTGGCCGCGACGTCGCTCCGGGAGGAGGAGCGTATGCGCGTCTTTCTGGAGTCGCTCTACACTCTTTTGGATGCCGAATATATCCTGCTCGCTACGGTTGACGAGGCAGCGGGCACTATCGCGCAGCGGCACGGTATCTGGGAAGGGGAGTTTGACATCTTCCCGGAGTGGATGCAAATGGCGCAATATCGCCTCGACGATCCCGATATTCTGGCCAGTATCTATCGTTCTCGTCAGACCGAGGTCATCGCCGGCTGGGATCCGCGGTTCAATCGAGAGATTTATGAGAAGTATGATCACGAGCGCTTGTTGCGGGTCTTCACCCCTATTACCTTAGGCGATAGAGTGCTCGCCGTGGTCGAGGTGGGCTACGATCGCGAGCAGAAGAGCGCCGTCAGCACGGAAGAATTACAGTTCCTGGACGCCTTTATGGATCAGGCCGCCGTCGCATTGGAGAACGCGCGACTTTTTGAAAGCGTCCACAGTCGGGTGGCGCGAGAGCAGCTCGTGGGCGACATTACCGATCGGATGCAGCGCGCTCCGAATATGCAGAGCCTGCTGCGTATCACGGCCAACGCCCTGACCGAGGTGTTGGGCGGCTCGCGCGCTTACGTGCGGATGAGCGGAGCTCCCCCCGAATCACAGGAAAGAGCGGATGAAGGAGTTGTCGATTGATGCAGAAACAGGAAGAAGCACGTCAGGTCGCCCCGCGGGCAATCAATGCACAGGTCCGACCGCCGCGTTGGACGATAGGGTTACTCGGGTTGCTGGGTGAATTCTGGAAACGCGGCGTCGTCGTTACCCGGAAGCACGACGTTAACGTCATCGGCTTTGCCTGCGGAGAACTGCAATCCCCCCACGGATTTGCCGCACAGGCGAATGTGCTGGCGGAGTTGGCGGGCGCCCAGAACGTGGACGGTCTGGTGATCTGGAGTGACTACATCGGTCACTACATCGACGCCGAGGAGATGCGGGCTTTTGTACAACGCTTTGCACCCTTGCCGGTCGTGAGCATTGGGCCTGTGGAAGGGGTGCCCTGCGTGCTGGTGGATAACTACCAGGGCGTTTACGAGGCGGTCAGTCACCTGATTGAGGTGCATGGATACGAGCATATCGCCTGTATCCGTGGCCCGGAGGGGAACGTGGAGGCCGATCAGCGGTACGCCGGCTACGTGGAAGCCCTCTCCAATCACGGTATGCGCCTGCGCCCGGAACTGGTCGTGACCGGCGGCTTTAGCGGCGCTTCGGCGGCGGAATCACTCCGCACGTTGCTGGACGAGCGGGAAGTCACCTTCGACGCGCTGGTCGCCCCGACCGATGAGGTTGCAATGTCGGTGATTGAGCTTTTGCAGGCTCGCAAGATCGTGGTGCCCGACGACGTGGCCGTGGTCGGTTTTGATGACGAGGCCGCGGACTTCACCCCGCCGCTCACTTCGGTGCACGCGCAGTGGTATGAGGCCGCGAACCGCTCGGTTGAGATGTTGTTGGACATTTTGAATGGACAGGCTGTGCCCGAAGAGGTCGTCCTCCCCTCTAGCCTGGTGGTGCGGGAATCCTGTGGTTGTGCCTCCCAACTGTTGAAAGATGTCGTATCCTCCCCCTGGCAGACCACAGACCTTGCGGAGTGGGAACAGTGGTTTGCCGAGCAGCGCGACGCTATTATCGTGGCGATGAGCGCTTCTCTCACGGAGATGCTTTCCGCGGAGGATCTGACGTTGATCCCCTTGAGCTTTATGCGGCGTGAGGATATCAACGTGGCTGCAGACGGCGATTCGCAGGTGAGCTCGTCGGATATGGCCCGGCTGTTGGACGCCTTTGTCGTGGATCTACGGGCGTCCGAACGAGAACGACAGACGTTGGGAGAATTTGTCACTACGCTGCAGCATCTACTGCGGGAATACATCTTTGCCGGCCGCTTGGTCTTGGCCTGGCATCAGGTGATCGCCGTCCTTCGCCGCTATTTCTTGCCGCGCCTAACCGACGTTCGCGACATTGTCCGGGCCGAAAATCTGTGGCAGCAAGCGACGGTCCTTATTGGAGAGACGGAGCGCCGGGCGCAATCCCGCCTTCGAGTGCAGGCCCTCGGTCAGATGAACAGATTGCAAAGCTTCGGACGCCGTCTGGTTATGGCGGAAGACTTCAACGATATGGGGCGGATGTTGAACAGAGTTTTACCTGATTTTAAGATCCCCCATGCCTACGTTGCCCTCTATGATGACCCTGACGCTCCCTTGCAGCGGGCGCATCTGGCGTATCAGTTAGCGGTAGAGAACGGGAATTCAACGCTCCCTGCGGAGATGACGGTATCGTATCCGGCTGTGCAGCTGCTCCCCGCGCCTTTCTGGGAGGACGAACGCCGGTATGAGCTGCGCGTTGAGCCACTCTATTTTCGAGAGAATCAGATCGGCTTCGGTATTTTTGAGGGCGGGCCTCTCGATCGCGGGTTGTATGAGACGCTCAAGGGCCACCTTAGCACGGCGATCTGGAAGATTGTCCTGGTGGAGCAGATTGAGGAACAGGCGCTGCAGTTGCAGACCGCCGCCGAGGTAGCTCAGGATGCCAGCGGCATTTTGGACCCCGACGAGTTGAGCTGGCGGGTTGTGGAGTTAGCTCGAGAGCGCTTCGACCTTTACTACGCCGGCCTTTTCCTTGTCGATGCGACCGGGCAGTGGGCCATCTTGCGCGCCGGGACGGGCGATCCCGGACGGACCATGGTGGCACAGGGACACCGCCTCGAAGTGGGCGGTAGTTCGATGATCGGTCAGGCTGTGGCGACCGGTGAGCCGCGAATCGCGTTGGACGTGGGCGCAGAGGCCACCCGCTTCGACAATCCACTGTTGCCCTTCACGCGCTCCGAGATGGCGCTGCCGTTGGTCAGCCGGGACAACGTACTGGGTGCGTTGACGATTCAGTCGTCACAACCGGCGGCCTTCCAGGAAAGCGACATCACGGTGTTGCGGACCATGGCCAGTCAGCTCGCCAATGCGCTGGATAACGCGCGGCTCTTTAACGAGGCCCAGCTGGCGCTGCAGGACCTCGAGGCCGTACAACGACGGTATCAGCAGGAGGCCTGGAGCGAGTATCTGGAGGAGGGTGGCGAGCTGACGCACGTGACCCAATCCCCGGATGATGCGGACCTCGAAACGTGGCTAGAAGCCGAAATCCAGGCGGTGTTACGACGGGAAGAGTCCACCATTTTATTGGAAGAGGCCGATGGAGGTGCTGAACAAAAACGCAGCGCGTTGGTCGCGCCCGTCAAACTACGGGGGACCACGATTGGAGCGTTAGGCGTTCACGATGATACCGGGACCCGTCAGTGGCGTGCTGAGGATAGGATGTTGGTGGAATTGATCGCCGAGCGGATGGCGCAGGTCGCTGAAAACCTGCGGCTGCTCGACGTGACCCAGAGCCGGGCGGCTCGCGAGCGACTCGTCGCCGACGTCACGGACCGCGTGCGTAGCAGTTCCATGCGCCTGGATAGCATCCTCCGATCGGCGGTCAAGGAGTTAGGCTCAGCCCTGGGCACGGATCGCGCTTACATTGTCGTGGGGGAGGATATCCTCCGATCTGGGCCGGATGGGGGCGTAGAGGAGAGAGCGTCTGAGCGAGGAGGTGAGCGCGATGCAGAGTAATCCGACCGTACGTTCTCCACACCTGGATCATCGCGGTTGGTGGACCCGGCCCACGTTGGGAGTGATCTGTCCGGATATCACCGAGACGTATCAGAACACCATCTGGACGGGGGTAGCAGGGGCCGCCGCAGAGTATGACGCCAATCTGATCACCTACGTGGGAGAAGGATTGGAGACCCCCCTCGCTTATCGGGCCCAGCGTAACATAGCCTACGAATTGATCGATTCCAGGTTGGTGCAGGGCTTGATCGTATTCTCCGGTTCGTTGGGTTTAGTTGTGGGAGCGGAGGGCGTCGAGAGGTTTATAACCTCTCACTTTGGTTCGATACCGACAGTTTCGTTGGGGATGGAACTTAGAAACGTGCCCAGTTTCCTGGTCGACAATTACCAGGGGATGTACGCCGTTGTCGCGCATCTGATCCAGGTACACGCTCGTCGCAAGTTCGCTTTCGTCCGTGGTCCCGCTGGACATCCGGAGGCTGAAGAACGCTACCGTGCGTTTGCGAACGCGCTGGACGATAACGGGATCGAGCTCAACGAGAAATATGTCATGCCCGGCCTCTTTCAGCGCGAAGCGGGGATCGTTGCGGTTCATCGGCTCTTCGAGGGGCTGCACGCTGACGTCGACGCTATCGTCGGAGTTGACGACGTGACCGCCCTGGGCGTGTTGGATGCCTTACAGGAGCTCAACATCTCCGTTCCCGGGGACGTTGCTGTGGCCGGCTTTGACGATGTATCGGAGACCCGTTTTTCCAAACCACCGTTGACGACGGTGCGTCAGCCGCTGCTCCAGCAAGGGCGCCAATCCGTTGAAGCTGTGTTGGCTATGTTGGAGGGCGACCCGGTGCCGGAGCGGGTGCTCTCTCCCGCGATTCTACAAGTGCGCCGCTCTTGCGGCTGTCTCTCCGATCAGGTGGAGGAAGCGGGGGAACAGACGCCGATCCTCGTGGATGTAGAACGGGGCCCGTTCCTGGAAGGCACGGCGTACGGGGACCTACCGGAAACGCTGTTGGAAATTGTGACGGTGCCGGGCGTGGGCGCGGATCTCTCGATGGATTGGGTGGAGGGGCTCTTGGATGCGCTGGTGACCTATCTACACGGCGCGTCAACGGACGTTTTCACCCGCTACCTGGACGATCTGCTGGTTGGAGACGTGGGGAGCAGGGAAAACGTCGCCGTCTGGAACACGTTTATCTCCGCGTTGCGCCGGCACATGTTGGAGATTTTGCCGGATGGAGAGCTGCTTGCGCGGTTTGAACACCTGATGCAAAAAGCGCGGGTGCTGGTTGCCGAAACAATGCAGCGCACCCAGGCTTACGAAACGTTACAGGCTCAGCAGCGCATCGTGCAGATCAACGAGGTCAGCGAGGGGTTGGCTACGATCTTCCATATGGACGAGTTGATGCAGGTGACGGCCAACTATTTGCCGGAGTTGGGCATCCGTCAGAGCTATCTCGCTCTCTATGAAGATCCCGAGGCGCCGACCGAAGCGGTGCGCTTGATTATGGCCCATAATGAGCATGGCCGGATCAAGGTCCCGGAATCCGCCGCCCGCTTCGACCCCAAAAAGCTGTTGCCTGACGCCATCTCCTGGCCTTCCCGACGTTACAATCTGGTCGTCGAGGCGCTCTTCTTGCGAGATCAACAGCTGGGCATGGCGGTCTTCGAGTCGGATCAGCGCGATGGGGTGATCTATGAGATTCTGCGCAGGCAGTTAAACAGTGCGATTGCGGCCGCCCTGGTCTTCCAAGAGCGCGAAGCCTCGGGGCGGGCGCTTGAGGCCGCGAACAGGGATCTGGAGCGGTACGCAGATACCCTGGAGCGGCGCACCGTGCAGCTGCAGGTGGCCTCGGAGGTGGCGCGCGAGGCCGCGGCGATTCAGGAATTGCAGCCTTTGCTGGATCGGACGGTGGAGCTCGTTTCGGAGCGGTTCGGCTTCTACCACGTCGGCCTCTTTTTGATCGATGACGCGGGCGAATTTGCGGTGTTGCAGGCGGCTTCCTCGGAGGGAGGACGGCGTCTGTTGCAACGCGGTTACAAGCTCGCGGTCGGTGAGACGGGCATTGTGGGCTACGTCGCCGGCGAGGGCGAAGCCCGGATCGTCCTGGACGTCGGCGCGGACGCCACCTTCTTCGACAACCCCGACCTGGCGGCGACCCGGTCCGCGATGGCCTTACCGCTGCGGTTGCGCGGCGTCGTCACCGGGGTTCTGGACGTGCAGTCGCAGCAGCCGCGCGCCTTCCAGGGCGAGGATCTCGAGATTATGCAGGTTCTGGCGGATCAGCTGGGGCTGGCGATCGATAACGCCCGCCTGCTGAGCGAAAGCCAACAGGCCATCGCGGAGCTGGAAGCGGCCTCCGGTGAATATGCCCGGAAGTCCTGGTTTGGTCGGGGGCGGGGCGCTGCGTTGGCCTACGACGGCGTGGGCGTGCGGTCGGTCGATGCGGCGGAGGTGCCCGGTCTTGGGGATGCCTTGCGACGCGGAGACGTCGTCACGGCCAAGGACGCGGATGACGGACGCTCCACCGTCACCGTGCCGCTCTACGTGCGAGATCAGATTATCGGTGCGGTCGCGTTGGAGGAACGCACGGCGTCGCGGGAATGGTCCGACGAACAGCTGCAGGTTGTTCAAGACCTGGCTGGACAGATTGGACAGTCGCTGGAGACCGCGCGGTTGTTGGAGGAGACCCAGAGCCGTGCGCAGCGGGAGCGGTTGATTCGGGAGATCAGTTCACAGATGCGTGAGACCCTGGATATCCAGACCGTCCTACGCACTATCGCCGATGAGCTGTATGGGGCGCTGGATTTGGAAGAAGTGGTCGTGCAGCTGGTCGCCAATCCCACGGTCGATGAACAGACAGAGCTGGAGTGAATGTAGCCCGTTGGACATGGCACATCTAGGAGCGAGGCATGGTAGAACGTAATATTAACACAAAGCATCCGGACATTCCAGACCGCCCGAAAATCCCCGAGCAAGGTTCCATGCGGGATCCGGGGGCCTGGCGCTCCCAGCTGGTGAAGCATATCCTCAGAATCCAGGTCATTTTATCTGGGATCGGCGTTCTCTTCGGCGCGTACAACGCCTATCTGGCCGGAAATTTTGGCTGGGTACCTCTCTACTTCCTGGCCTATGCCGGGCTGCTCGTGCTCGCCTTGTGGAAGCGGGTCTCTTTTGCCTGGCAGGCCGGGGGATGGCTTGCCCTCAACTACCTGATCGGGATAGTGGGCTTGGTGCAGACCGGCGTGGGGGGATACGGACACCTCTTTATGTTGGTGACCCCCATCATGGCCCTGCTCTTTTTTGATCTGAACGCCGGCATCTTGGCGGCGGTGGTTGTGACGCTGACAGAGATTGGCTTTGGCTGGGCCTTCTCGACCGGAGTGCTGATGGTCGCCACCCCCAATCTGGTCGAGACGGCCAATCCCCAGGCGTGGGGCAGCCAGATCGGTGTGTTGGTGGTTTTGAGTGGTCTCTTGATCGCGACGTTGAATTACGTCATTCCCCGTTTCGAGCGCACGTTGCGCGAGAGCCGGGAATTGAGCCTGCGGCTTAGCGCGCGAAATACGCAGCTTGAGCGCTGGGGAGAGGAACGCGCGCGCGCGGTGGAACGGCGCACCCGAATGCTGGAGACGGCAGCGCGAGTGGCTCAAGAGGTCTCGGGCCTACGGGATCTTGACGCTGTTTTGAATCAGACGGTGCAGTTGATAGCCGAGCAGTTTGGGTTTTATCACGTCGGGATTTTTCTCCTCGACTCGGCAGGTGACTACGTGGAACTGCGTGCAACCTCTTCACTGGAGGGCCAGCACATGTTGAAGCAGGGCCATCGCCTGCGGGTGGGAAGCACGGGGGCCGTCGGTTCCGTGGCGGCCAACGAGAAGCCGCTGATTGCCCGGGATGTGGGTGAGGACGCGATTCGCTTTGATAACCCCGATTTGACAAAGACGCGGGCTGAACTGGCGTTGCCGTTGCGTGCTCAGGGGCGCCTTACGGGCGTGCTCGACATGCACTCGGAGAAAGTGGACGCTTTCAGTGAAGAAGAGGTCGTGATGCTTCAGGCGTTGGCCGACCAGATCGCGCTGGTTATGCAGGGCACCCGGCTGCTCCAGGAGGCCGAGGAACGCATGGTTATGGAGCGGGAGCTGTTGGGCGAGGCGTCCCGAGCCGGTTGGCGTCGACTTCTGCGGCGTCAGGGGCAACTCGGCTTCCGGCGTTCTGCTCGAGGCTTGGCCAGAGCGGATACCGCACCGCTCTCCATGCGGCGGCGTGAAGCGATACAATCTGCCCGGCTGGTGGTAGACCGACAGGATGAACGGGCGGTGGCGCTGCCGATCGCAGTGCGGGGCGAGGTCATCGGCTTTATCGACGTACGGAAGCCGGAAAATGCCTCTCCCTGGACGGAGGACGAGCAGGCGATCTTGCAGCAGTTGGGGGAGCAGCTGGAGATTGCCTTGGAGAGCGCCCGGCTCTATCAGGAGACCCGGCAACGCGCAGCGCGCGAGCAGCTGGTGAGTGAGGTCACCGGTCGGATGCGGGAGTCGTTGGAAATGGAGACGGTCCTTAGAACGGCGGTTGACGAGATGCGTCAAGCACTGGAATTGGATCGATTGGTCGTGCGATTGGGTACACCAGAGGAAGTACCTGGTGAATGAGAAAGGACGCGAGTATGTGGGGTGAAATCCAACGGTTCCTGGCGGCGCCTGTTTTCGCGGACGACGAGGAAAAGACGCGGGCGGCTGCGCTGCTCAATCCCCTTGTGTTGAGCGTGTTCGGTGTGGTGTTGCTATCTGCACTCGCGACCATATTTGTGTTCGCTGAGAAGTTGGGGAGTGGTATTGCGGTCGGCGTGATCTTTCTTATTCTTCTGGCTGCCAAGGTTTCCATGCAGCGGGGGCGCGTCCGCCTGGCTGTAATTCTGTTTCTCATCGGCCTTTGGACGCCGTCAAATGCGGTATTTGTGTTATCCGGACAGAGGAGCATGATCGGTGCAGCCAATGTCAGTATGGTTGTGATTGCCGGGCTGATGCTGGGGCAGCAGGCTGCTTTGGGTGTGGCTGTGGGGAGCAGTCTACTTTCCCTGAGTGTGGTGGTCGCAGAGGCCCTGGGTAGCTCCCTGCCGGTCTTGTTTCCTGCGCCGCAGTCGGCTGGCTGGGTGATGCTGTCGATTAGTCTGGCTATGGCGGTTGTTCCCTTGAACATGGCCCTGCGCAGTCTAAGAGAGTCCTTGGAGCGCTCACGAAAATACGCCGCGGATTTGGAGGTGCAGCAGGCCAAGACCCAGGCGCTGGTGGAATCGCGCGAACTTGAATTGGAGCGACGTTCTGTCTACTTGGGGGCGACGACGGCGATCGCTGCCGAGGCAGCGGCTGTGGAACATGATCCGCAGGAATTGTTGGAGCGGGTAATGCAGATCATCAGTGATCAGTTTGGCTTCTACCATACGGGGCTCTTTCTGCTGGATTCGTCGGGCACGTGGGCTGTTTTGAAAGCGGCTTCGAGCTCCGGCGGACAGCGGATGCTTGAGCGCGGACATCGATTGCGCGTTGGCCTGCGCGGTGTGGGGCAGGGCATTGTGGGTCTGGTAGCTAATCAGGGACGTTATCGTATTGCTCATGATGTTGGCAAGGATGCCGTCTTCTTCAATAATCCTGATTTGCCTGAGACTCGCTCTGAGATCGCCTTACCCTTGCGCGTGCATGAGGAACTCATCGGGATATTGGATGTTCAAAGCGTGGAGGCGGGGGCCTTTAGCTCCGACGACGTCTCGGTCTTGCAGGCCCTGGCTGACCAGGTTGCGGTGGCGATCAACAACACGCGCTTGTTGAGTCAGTTGGAGGCCAGCCTTGAGGCGGAACGTAAGCTCTCCGGTGAAATCACCCGTCAGGCTTGGCAGAGGTTGAGCAGATCAGAGTCCGAATTGGCCTTTGTCAGTGATATAAGTGGCGTCGCCCCTTTTGATGATTGGGAACCTTTGATGAAAAGGGCCGTCCAGACAGGCGAGATAGTATCGGATAGCGGGGGCGAGAGTGCCTACGTGCTGGCGGTCCCCATTCGGGTCCGTGATCAGGTGGTGGGGGTCATTGATGGTCGGAAACCTGATGGGACACCTTGGACAGAAGGGGAGATTGATCTTCTGCAGACGTTGACGGAACAGCTGGGGGCGGCGCTGGAGAGTGCGCGTCTTTATCAAAACACGCAACGTCGTGTCGTGCGCGAGCAGATCTTGAGTGAGATAACGGGGCGTATGCGAGAGACGTTGGATATGGACAGCGTTATGCAGACAGCGTTGCAGGAGATGGGGAAGGCATTGGATGTCGCTGAGATCAAGTTGCGCATGCGCGATTTTGGGGAAGCTTGAGCATGGCTCCCTTGAAATAACTAAATATCTCACCACAGAGCACACAGAGGGCATAGAGAAAACAAGAGGTGTACTTAAATCAAATTAATCCAAGACGGATTTTTTTCAATAATTTTTTAATATCTACCTCGGTGGTCTTTGTGTCTCAGTGGTGCAGATGTTTTTTTCAGCAGAATCAATCTTGAACCAGGGTATCTTTTAGATAATTGTATTAGGAGGTTAAATGTTTGCTAAATGTCGGATGGTTGCTTATTCAGCGCTGATATTGGCCGTGGGGCTATTGACCGCATGTGCCGCGTCGGATGGAGAACCGGACCAGGTGTCAGTGCGCTTGAAGTGGCAGCACCAGGCCCAATTTGCCGGAATTTACGTGGCAGAACAGGAAGGCTATTACGCCGAGGAAAACCTGGACGTCATCATTGAGCCACTTGACATGGACCGCCAAGTGACCACGGAATACGTGTTGAACGGCGAGAACGACTTTGCTCTGGGAGCACCGGAAGAGCTGATGATTGCCCGTGAAGAAGGACATCCTGTAAAGGGCGTCGCTGTCATCTATAAAATCGTTCCGTTGGTCTACATGGCGCCTGCTGAAATGGGCATTGAGAGCCCACACGATTTTCCTGGGAAGACCGTTGCTCTCTCCCCGGGACAGGGCACCTATCTCTATGAGGCCATTATGGGCGAACTGGGTCTGGATCGTGAGCAGGTCAACGAGATCGATATGCCCAGCTGGGACGTTCTGGAGTGCTGGGAAACAGCGGATGTCTGCCCCGGCTACGCCATAAAGGACATCCCTTACGTCAATCAACACGGCGTCACTGTCGAGGCTGTCTGGCCTGGCGAGTATGGTGTGCCCTTCTACGGCGATGTGCTTTTCACCACAGACGGGTTTATCGAAGAGAATCCCGATGTTGTGGAGCGTTTCGTTCGAGCGACGCTCAAGGGGTGGCAGAGAGCCATTGAGGCGCCGGAGGTAGCTGTGGATGCCATCGTTGCTTTCGCGCCGGATGCCGATCGTGTCATGGAAATGGCCTCCGTGGAAGCCAGTATTCCTCTGATTGACACCGGTGTGGACACCATCGGTTGGATGCGCAGGGATATCTGGGAGGATATGCAGGACATCCTTATTAATCGCGAGCTTTTGCGCGAGAGGATTGATCTGGATGCTGTATATACCAATGAGTTTATAGAAGACGTGCGACCCTAACGTCAAGTTTTACCTTTAATCGGAGATAAAAATGTCTGAACAGCTCAAGCGGCGTGCGTTGGTTATCAAGCGGATTATTCTGATCGGCGTTATCTTCGCTGTCGTCGGGATCGTCGCTGATATAGCCGATTACTATCAAACGCGCTCCTGGTATCAGTTGGTCGACGCGGCTTTTATACTTTCGGCTCTTCTCTGCCTGGGTCTGGCCTGGCGGGCGGTTCGCCGGGAGAAGCTCGATGCTGCAGCGTATTGGATGTTGCTGGCTGTCTTCATGGGGATAGGCGCCGATGAACTGCTCTGGGTGCAGGATCCCTGGTTGAACGCTGCGGTTGCCGTGTTGATCCTGCTGGTGGGAGCTCTGGTACTACCACGCCGCTGGGCTGTTTGGGTCAGTGCTGCGTTGGGGTATGTGGGCTTCACGCTGTTGGTCAACTGGGTAGAACCGGTGCCTCGCCTTGTTCTGGCGGAAACCGGAGGCGTGTTTGTTGCGTATCTCTCCGTCATCGGGCTTTCGTTTGTGATGGTCCTTTGGCAGTACGTCTCGCTGAGAGGACGCATGCGCACCCTGCGGACGCGCCTGCTGGTCACCTACGTGCCCCTCGTTCTGCTGTTGGCAGTTGTCATTGGGGGAAGCGCGTTTCTGGTGGCGCGCAACCAGGTCCGTCGCCAGATTGAGAACCAGCTTGAGTCGGTGGCTGCACTCAAGGAGGCGGAGATTCAGACTTGGTTGGGCGATCTATTGGTCAGCCTCGACGTGGCGGCCTCTGGACCGCAAGTGGAAACCTTGCTAGAGGATGGCTCTTTTCTATCGACCATGACGGAGACGCCGGTCCAAAAGCAATTTAAAGAGCGGCTCGAGTGGACCATTCGGCAGATGGGTCTGTTTGAGGAGATGTTCGTAATGGACCTCGAGGGTCAGGTGCTGATCTCCACGAATCCAGATCAGGAGGGGAAGATCTCCGCTCGTGAGGTCTATTTTCAAGAGGGCCGGCAGGGGGCCTACGTTCACCCGCCGTCCTATTCGCCCTCACTGGCACAGACTTCGGTTCTGGCGGCTCGTCCGCTGACCAATCGGGCGGGAGAGCCCGTGGCTGTCCTGGCCGGGCGAGCTGACATGGAGGCGCTGAGTGAGATTATGCTGGAACGTGCGGGCCTGGGGGAGACGGGCGAAACCTACCTGGTTGGGACCAATTATACCTTGCTTACCCGATCCCGACGTGGCGAAGGGGGTATAACGTACGTGCGCACGGAAGGCTCCACGAACGCTATTGAACGGCGGACGAACGGCGCGGGACAATATGAGAATTACCGAGGGGCCTCTGTCGTCGGTGTCTATCGCTGGTTGCCGGATTTTCAGGTGGCGTTGTTGGCCGAGCAAAACTCGGACGAGGCGTTTAGGGGTATCACAACCCTGCTCCTGATCGACGTCGGCGTAGCGGTTGGCGCTGCACTTCTGATCACGGTAGTCTCCGTCATTCTGACCCACAACATCACTCATCCTCTGGCGCAATTGGCCGAAACGGCGCAGCAGATTGCGGTCGGGGACCGGGAGCGTACGGCGGTCGCAATCGAACGAGAGGACGAGATCGGTGACCTGGCGCGCTCCTTTAACAGCATGACGCAACAGTTACGTAACCTTATCGCCAACCTGGAGGCGCGCGTGGCCGAGCGGACCCGGGAGCTGGAACAACGTTCGGCCTACCTGGAGGCTTCGGCCGAGGTCAGCAGCGTCCTGGCGTCGATCCTGGATCGGGATCGGCTCATTCAACAGGCGGTTGACCTGATCCGTGAGCGGTTTGATTTCTACTACGTGGCCCTTTTCCTGGTGGAGGGACGCTGGGCCGTATTGCGGGCCGGTACGGGTGAGGCCGGGCGCAAGATGCTGGCGGAAGAGCACCGGCTGGAGGTGGGGAGCGACTCGATGATTGGCCAGTGTGTTGAACGCGGCGAGGCGTTGATCGCTCTCGACGTGGGCGAGCAGGCCGTACGCTTTGATAATCCCTATCTGCCGGAAACTCGCTCCGAGGGCGCGTTGCCCCTCCGCTCGCGAGGTCAGGTGCTGGGCGCCATCTCCGTCCAGAGCGAGGAAGCCAACGCTTTTGATCGAGACACGCTCACGTTGTTACAGACCATGGCCGATCAGATCGCGATTGCGCTGGATAATGCTACCCTGTTCGTTGAGGTTCAGGAGTCTCTCGAGGCCGAGCGGCGAATTTACGGCGAATTGAGTCGTGAAGCGTGGACCGAACTCCTACGCTCCCGATCCCGGTGGGGATACGACTACGCATATAATTCCCTGGCCCCGGTCGATAACGAGGAAGATTGGACGCCGGAAATGCGGCGGGCAGCGCGGATGAGACAGAGCGTGCGGTACCTTTCCGAGGGCCATCTCGCAACGTTGGCCGTGCCGCTTCGCATTCGAGAGCGAGTCATGGGAGTATTGAGCTTCACCAAGGATGCACCGGGAGACGCGTGGACCGCCGAGGAGCAGACGCTGTTGGAGACGCTCACCGAGGAGCTGGGCCTGGCCCTGGAGAGCGCAAGACTTTACGAGGATACGCAGCGCCGGGCTGCGCGCGAGCAGCTGACCAGTGAGGTGACCGCCCGCTTCCGTGAGACGTTGGATATGGAGGCCATATTGAGAACGGCAGCCAGTGAGATGCGTCAGGCTCTGGGCTTGAAAGATCTCGCCGTTCAACTTACCACGCAGGATACAGGGAATGATGAGACTGTCGGCTAAAAACAAGGCACGGTACCTTAGCATATTTCTGTTCCTCTTTTCTGGGGAGTGGATTGCAGCTTCTGTTCCGGTGGAGGCAATGATATGAGCAAGTGGAATCCCCAGCGTCTGACCCTGAAGGCGCGGCTGGGTCTCAGTTTTATGGCCCTGGCCGTTTTCGTCCTGATCGTATCGATTTTCTCCCTCTATTTCACGGCGCGGGCCCAGGTACGGGAGGACGTTCGGCAGCGCCTGTACGATATTGTGAGCATCGCGGCGCCCCGCGTGGATGCAGAAGCGCATAGTCAGCTCACCGATGCCGCGCAGGAAGAGAGCCAAACCTACGCGCAGGTTCAGCAGACCTTGCGGAGAATTCGTGACGTAAGCAGTGATCTCTATTACGTCTATACCATGCGCCTAAACGACGCGGGCGAAATCGAGTTCGTGGTGGATGCCGAAGAAGACCCCGCCGAGATCGCTCATCTGGGGGAGATCTACGAAGATGCCAGCCCGTTATTGCGGGAGAATATAGCGACGCTGGATCAACCCATTGTGGAGGAGGAGTTCTATACGGATCAGTGGGGGACCTGGATGACCGGGTATGCGCCCTTCTATCGGGCCGATGGACAGCGGGAAGGGATTCTGGGAGCCGACATCCGCGTCGACCGCGTTCGAGCGTATGAGCGTCAGTTACTGCGTCGAAGTTTGACGGTTACCGGCGTTACTCTGCCATTGGTGGCGCTTTTCGGCTGGTTGCTGGGCCGGTATCTGACGGCGCCTATCACACGGTTGCGGGATAAGGCCATGGCCATCGCGGCGGGCGACCTGGAGCAAGAAGTCCCGGTACAATCCCAGGACGAGCTGGGAGAACTGGCCGCTGCATTTAACCAGATGACCCGCCGGATACGGCACCTGATCGGGTCGTTGGAACAGCGCGTGCAGGAGCGCACGGACGATCTGGCCCGTCGAGCGCGGTACCTGGAGGCGACGGCCGAGGTGGCTCGGGACGTTACGTCTCAGCAGGACGTTCAGATTCTGCTTTCCCGAGTCGTCCGGTTGATCAGTGAGCGTTTTGGTTTCTATCACGCGGGGATCTTCCTGAAGGATAGCAGTGGCGAGTCGGTTGTGCTGCAGGCCGCCTCCAGCGAAGGTGGTCGGAAGATGCTTGAGCGGGGACATAGTCTGAGTATCGGAGAAGAGGGGATCGTCGGATACGTCACTGCCCAGGGCGAACCCCGGGTGGCCTTGGACGTGGGTGAGGACGCGGTCTTCTTTGACAATCCGGATCTGCCGGAGACTCGCTCTGAGATCGCCCTACCTCTGCGAGCCCGAGGCGAGATTATCGGAGCCCTTGATGTCCAGAGTAGAGCGCCCGAGGCCTTTGGGGAGGAAGACGTGGAGGTGCTCCAGACGTTGGCCGATCAGGTCGCGGTGGCGATCAACAACGCGCGCCTTTTCGAGCAGGTAGAGAAGCGACTGGAGGTGGAGCGGCGCGCCTACGGTCAGCTGACCCGCGAAGCCTGGCTTGAGTTTATTCGCTCGCGGCAGACGCTGGGATTTCTCAGTCGCGCGGAAACCACTGTCCGGACTCAGGGGGTGCAGCGGCCTGAAGTGCAGACTGCGCTGCAGACTGGAGAGATCACGTCAGATCCGGAAGGAAAGCGTCTGGCTATCCCGATTAAAGTCCGCGATCAGGTCATCGGCGTGGTGGACGGGGGGAAATGGGACGACGATCATACGTGGACTGCGGAGGAGATCGAGCTGCTAGAGACGTTGATCGAGCGATTGGGCGCGTCCCTGGAAAGCGCCCGCCTCTATGAAGAAACGCAGCAGCGCGCTGCTCGTGAACGTATCGCCGGTGAGATTTCCACTCGTATGCGAGAGACGCTAGATGTGAGCAACGTGTTGCAGACGGCCGTCCGTGAGATGCGCGAGGCTCTGGGTCTTGAGGAGGTAGAGGTACGTATGGGGGTTGGGAACGGACCAGAGAAAGATGGAGGTGCGGGGGAAGCCTGAGACGTTTTGGGTAAATGCAATCATGGCTCTATTGAAATAACTAAATATCTCACCACAGAGACACAGAGGGCACAGAGAAAATAAGAGTGTACTTAAATAAAATTAACCCAAGACGCTTATTTCGTGAATTTTTCTCAATACCTTTTTAATATTTACTCTGGTGTTCTCAGTGGTTCAGATGCTTTTTTCAGCGGAGTCAATCATTACATCATCATATTTTAGGAGGTAACATGTCTGAGCAAGGTGCAAGTGAAAAGCGATCACTGGTTTCGACGACCGTACTCGTAACCGCCCTGGTGTTTGGTGCGATAACGATGGTCATCATGTTGTCAGGTTTTCACATACCGATCCCAGGTGGAAATGTGGTGACCGACCCGCGCGAGATATTTGTGACGCTGGGCTCGGCGTTGACGGGACCCATCGGAGGCGCCCTGATCGGGAGCATGTCCGGAATTTTCGATCCCACGGAAGGCTGGACGCTTATCGTCATGCTCTATCACGCCGTGGGCGGGATATGGATGGGCTTCGCCTATAAAAAACTGGTGCACGAGCATCTGGAGATGCCGGTGGCGCTGGCGGGGTGGGTTGGTCTGGTGCTTGCCTACTATTACGTTTTTATGGTGCCGATCTCAATTTACGTGACTTACCTGACGAAGCCGGCCGTGTTTGAGGCGATTTTCGGTGCCTCCGCCCCTTCCCTGGACGTCCTGCTCGGCATTTTCAATTTTGTATTGCCTGAAGCTATCTTAACCAGCGTGATCACCGCGTTGATCTTGGCCGCTCTCCCTCGGAAATATCATCAGCCTTTGTGGTAGTCAGAGCAAGGTCACGTTCTGGTTGATGTGCGGCTATCCCTAAGGATAGGAGACGTAGCGTTCTCCTCACCGGCGATGTTGGAGAGGAGAAGCATCTGTTTGAAAAAAACACCTGTTTAAGGAAAGGTTTTCAGCGAGATGAGAAGATTGGAAAATTCGATCGCCTGGCGGTTAACGACGTGGTTTCTGTTGCTATCGCTGCTGCCGATGGGGGTGCTGCTCGTCTTCGTCCGCCGTGACGTGAACACGGAGTTTACCAACATGGCTGCTCGTAACCTGGAGGATCGAGCCAGCTTACTGGCAACCAAGGTATCATTGTCGCCGAACGCCGAGGGTGAAGTTGAGGTATTGCTGGCAGCGAGTAGTGATGAAGACTATACAGCCTTTCTGATTGATCAGGGGGGACGCTACGTCGCTCACAGCAATGCCGACAAAGTCACGGAGTCCGCCTACGATGATTTCTCAGACGCAGTTATCCAGCAGATCCTGACCACTGACGCAGGCGTGGTTAATGAGGAGACCGTTGACTTCGTTATCGGCTACGCCTCCGTTCCCAACACCTCGCTGGAGGCCGTTATAGCCATGGATCGCGCGGTGGTCACCTCCATGATGGCGCAGATCGAGAGTTCGGCAGCCGTACAGTTGGGCATCAGCATGTTGCTCGTCTCCATTATTGCCGGCGTTGCAATCTGGATCCTGGTCTCCCCTTTACAGCAGCTAACGCAAGCGGCCGAAGACCTCGGTGCCGGCGAACTGGAGGTAGAAGTCGATCCTGAGGAGATGGAAGGTGAGCTGGAAACGTTGGCCATCGCCTTCAGGAAGATGGCTGAACGAATCCGGAGTCTGGTTGAAGGATTGGAAGAACGGGTGGCGGAACGAACAAGAGCCCTGGAGCGGCGCGCAAATCAGTTACAAGCTACCACCGAAGTTGCGCGTGACGCGGCTGCTTTGCTGGATGTGGAAGATCTGATGTCTACCGTTGTCAGGCGTATATCTGACCGCTTTGGCTTCTATCATGCGGGCATCTTCATGCTCGATGAATCTGGGGAGTACGCGGTATTACGGGCGGCGTCTTCTCCCGGCGGGCGAAAGATGATAGCCGAGGGACACAGGTTACGCGTTGGGAAGGTGGGGATTGTAGGCGCTGTGGCTCAATCGGGAGAGCCACGTATCGCCTTGGACGTCGGTGAAGACGCGGTGTTTTTTGAAAACCCAGATTTACCCGATACGCGTTCGGAAATGGCGTTGCCCTTGTCGGCACGTGGTGAGGTCATCGGGGTACTTGACGTTCAAAGCACGGAACCTGAGGCGTTTAGCGATGAGGACGTGGAGATCCTACGGGTTATGGCGGACCAGATCGGTCTGGCTATCAGCAATGCTCAGCTATATCGACAGACCCAGGAGAGCCTGGAGGCAGAACGTCGTGCCTATGGGCAAATCAGTCAGGAAGCGTGGGTACAGATGATCCGCTCTCGTGCCGAGCTGGGCTATCTATCAAGTGAGATCCAAGCGCTCCAACCGGTTACGGGGCCGTGGCATGCGATCATGTTAGAGGCCAGAGAGCGCGGTGAAGTTGTCCGTGATGGCGAGCACATCGCGCTACCGGTTAAGATTCGAGATAGAGTTTTGGGTGTTGTTAGGCTATGTAAGCCTGTGGAATCCGGTTCGTGGACGTCCGAGGAAATCGCGCTGATCGAGACGTTGACGGAGCAGTTGAGCACGACGCTGGAAAGCGCCCGCCTCTATGAAGAAACGCAGCAACGCGCCATCCGAGAGCGGTTGACCAGTGAGGTGCTCACCCGGATGCGTCGTTCCCTGGACCTGGACACGGTTATGAGCACTGCGGCTCGTGAGATCCGCACAGCGCTGGATCTGCCGGAGCTGACCGTGCAACTTGTACCGAATATCGGGCATTCCGGTGAGAAAACTGTAGATACTGTGGAATCGGAGGAGACAACGTGAGTGGGAGAAAGCGTGGGGGGCGTTTGCCCTGGATCATTGGTGGCCTTTTCGCACTCCTTCTTCTGATGGGGTGCGGTGGCGAAAGCGCACCTCAAGAACTGGAGCGCGTGCGCGTGCAGCTCAGCTGGCTCCACAGCGTGGAATTCGCCGGCTTTTACACCGCGCAGGAGATAGGCTTCTACGAGGAAGAAGGGCTCACCGCGAGCCTGCTGCCGGGTGGTCCCGATGCTGACATTGTGAATGCGGTACAGGATGCCGATATCCACTTTGGGGTAGGGACCGGAGATGCATTGGTGCGGGCCCGCAACGCCGGTCGGGACCTCGTGGCGATCTCGGCGATCTATCGCGAGAATCCCTTGATCATCATGACGCTGGCGGGGAGCGACGTTGCGGCGCCCCAGGATCTTCCGGGTGAAAGGGTGGGCGTTATCTCGACCGAGCTGGATACTTCCTACGACATCCTGTTTCTCGGCGTTTTGAACAACGTGGAGGTCGATCCCGGCTCGCTCACCTTTGTACCCTTGGAGGAGTATTACGGTGCTGACGACCTACTAAGTGGGCGTATGGACGCAGCCAGCGGCTTCTTTGCCACCAATGAGCTGGTTCAGGCCCGTCTGAGGGGGCAGCCGGTTGAGGCGATCTTCTACAGTGACTACGGTGTTTCCACCTACGTCAATGCGTTGTTCACGACGGGGGAGTTGATCGTCGAAGACCCCGAGCTGCTGCAGCGCTTTGTCCGCGCCACGCTCCGGGGATATCGATACGCGATCGACCATCCCGAGGAAGCGGTGGAGTACACGCTGAAATATGATCCGTCCCTGGATCGCGAGGTGCAATTGAACGTTATGCGGGCCCAGATTCCATTTATTGACACGGGCGAAGACTCTTTGGGCTGGATGGAGCGGCGAATTTGGCAGAACACACAGAGCATTCTGATGGAACAGGATATTATGAATATACCCGTTGATATCGAGGCGCTCTTTACCAACGAGTTCTTGGACGAGTAATGAGGTACGAGGTAAGTGGAGGCCGGTATGTCTGAAGAAAACATGACGTCTGCAAAGACGGCATCTACGTCCCCGGGGACGTCGTTACCGAATATGCCCACGCACTTGGATGCGACCGAAGCGGCGCGGCGGCAGCGCCTCAACCAGCTGACGCGGGGCCTGCAGATTGCGGCCGGGACGGCCATCATATCCTACGTGCTCTTTTACTTCTTGACCGATAGTTGGCAGATGTTGGGCGCGGCGGGCGCCGTCTTCTTCGGGCTGTTGTGTATGATCCTGGCGCGGCAGCTGACCTCCTCCGGGCGCCTCGACCTCGCGGGCTATCTGACGATCATGGGGGTCCTGGTCGCGTATGGGGGCAGCGAGCTCGTCTGGTCCGGCCTGACGGTTTTCACGGCCATCGGCGGCGTGCTGCTCGTGCTCCTGCTCGGCCCAACGCTGCTGCCGCAACAGTGGTTTGCCTGGTTACTGAGTCTGGGAGCATATGGCCTGGCGATCTTTTTGATCAACACGTACGAACCGGTGGTGCGCTTTGACACCGATATGTTCCTCTGGCTGCGGGTATTTGTTCCGGGGATCACGGTCGCTCTCTTCTTGCTCCTGCTGTGGCAGTTTTTAAGTTTCCTGCGCCGGGGCACCATTCGCGAGCGGCTGGTGACGTCCTTTGTCTTCATAGCTCTGCTGACCGCGGCGGTGGTCAGTGCGATTTCGATCTTCACCAGTCTCCGTGACGGACGGCAGCAGGTCTTCGCCAAGCTGGAATCGGTGGTCACCCTTAAGGAACAGCAGTTGGCCCGCTGGACCGCGAGCTTGCAGGACGCCCTGGGCGACTCCCTGGAATTGGCGCCGGGAGGTAGCGTCACGGATCCCGAGATGCTGGACGTGGTCAAGGGCGTGCTCCGCGATCCGCGGTACGTTGAGGATCAGGAGGAGCTGCGCGCTTTCTTGCTCTATAACTTCGAACGCCTGTTGGAGCGTGAGCAGCTCTTTGAGGCCGTCTTCTTGATGGACGCGGATGGTCGGGTCATTCTCTCGACCGATCCGGCGCAACAGGGGAAGATCCTCAATCAGGAGCGGTTCTTCATCGAGGGCGGCACCCGTTCGTACGTGCAGCCGCCTTCCTACTCGCCCTCCCTCGAGGCAGTGACTATCCATACGAGCCGTCCCATCATCAACGAGACGGGGAATCTGATCGCCGTCTTGGCCGGTCGCGCCAACATGGACACGCTGAGCGAAATCATGCGGGAGCGCGCCGGGCTGGGCGAGACCGGGGAGACCTACCTGGTGGGCACCAATAACGCGCTTCTCACCGCTTCACGATTTGTGGACGAACGGATCTACGTTCGGACCCTCGCTGCCCAACGGGCGCTGGATCTCCAGGCGAGTGAAGCGGCCGTGTATGAGGATTACCGGGGAGAACGGGTGTTTGGGGTCTACCATTGGACGCCTGAGTTGGAAGTGGCCTTGCTGGCCGAGCAGGACGTGGATGAGGCGCTCGCGGCGGTAAACCGTACCATCTTCTTGAACGTAGGGGCGGCGGCCGGCGCTGTGGGTGTGGCGGTGTTGCTTTCGCTTACAGTCTCGCGCAGCATCGGCAATCCGCTGGCCGAGTTGGTCGATACCGCGACCCAGATCGCAGCCGGTGATCTGGATAAAGAGGCGGCTATCCGCCGGCAGGACGAGGTCGGCGCGTTGGCGCGCGCGTTCAACGTTATGACGCAGCGGCTCCGTGAATTTGTCGCCAGCCTGGAATCGCGAGTTCAGGAACGGACCCAGGATCTGGAGGAGCGCTCCGAGTACCTGCGCGCCTCCGCCGAGGTGGGGCAGGTGATCTCATCGATCCTGGATAGCGACGAGCTGATACAGGCGGCTGTGGACCTGATACAACGTCGATTCGACTTTTATTACGTCGGTCTCTTTCTCCTGGAAGAGACGGAGACCTGGGCCGTGCTGCAGGCGGGGACCGGGGAGGCCGGGCGAGAGATGATCGCGCGAAAACACAAGTTACATATCGGGGGGGATTCCATGATCGGACGGTGTGTGGCGGAGAACGAGGCGCGCATCGCCCTTGACGTCGGTGAAGCAGCGGTGCGGTTCGAGAATCCGCTGTTGCCCGAGACGCACTCCGAGGCCGCGCTGCCGCTGCGCTCACGCGGTCAGGTGTTGGGTGCGCTGACCGTGCAGAGCAGTGAGCCGGCGGCGTTCCAGGAAGATACCGTAAACGTGCTGCAAACGATGGCGGATCAGCTGGCGACAGCGCTGGATAACGCCCGGCTCTTCGCCGAGACCGAGGAGACGGTGCAGGCGATGCGCCGGGTATATCAGCAGTATACCCGAGAGGCCTGGAGCGAGATTATCACCCGCCAGGCCGGACACGGCTATCGGAGCGGCAGCGGATATGATGTCCGGGAAGTGAAACACTGGGAGCCTCGGATGACTCGCACGGTGCAAGAAAATCGGGTGGTCCGCGAGGAATCGGAGGAAGGCTATCGGATTATGATCCCTATTACCGTCCGTGATACGACGATCGCCGTCATTGATACCTACAAACCCCACGACGCTGGTGACTGGACCGCTGCGGAGGTGGAGCTTCTGACCAACTTGGCCGAAGAAATGGGCACGACGTTGGAGAGCGCCCGTCTCTATCAGGATACGCAGCGTCAGGCCGCTGAGGAGCAGCTCTTGAGTGAGATCACGGCGCAGTTTACCGAATCCTTGAATCTGTCCGCCATTCTTCAGGCTGCAGTACAAGAGCTGGGACAACTGCCCAACGTCACCGAAGCGTCCGTTCACCTCAGCCCGGCGCAAACGGGTAGCACCGGGCGTTCGGAGATATCTGCCGGCCCGCCGCAACCCCAAGGGAAGGGGAGGTAAACGATGTCTGGAAAGATCAACTCGCTTTTTGCGGCGCCCTCCTTTGAGATTCAGGAGCGCTCCCGGATCTCAAAATTACTGAACACTACTCTGTGGGTGACCATCGGACTTGTGCTGCTGGCTGCTCCCATCTTCATCTTTTTGAATGAGACGCCCCGGGATACGTGGCGCACTCTCGCGATCGCCGGGGGCTTTGTCCTGGCCTCTGCGTTCCTGATCGGGCTGCTGCATCTCGGGTACGTCTATGTCACGGGATCTCTCTTCATCCTCCTTTTCTGGACGAGCGTGACATTGGGGATTCTCATGTTTGGGGGGGTGCGCTCCAGTATCACCCCGGCTTATCTGTTGACCATCGCTCTGGCGACAGCCCTGCTGGGGAAAAGGGGCGGTATTGTCGTGGGGAGTTTGAGTCTCGTCGCCCTGATCGCCGTCTTCTTTGCCGAGACGCGAGGCGCTGCCGTTGTCAGTCTACCCCGGGAGAGCGTGGCGTTGGACAACCTCTTTATGGTCGGCATTATCGTGACACTGATGACCGTAGTGATGGTTCTTTTCTTGGATAACATGCGCAGTCGGATAGCGAAGGAACAGCAAGTCAAGGCCGAGTTACAGGAGCGCGTTCAGGATCTAAAGGGCAATCAGGAAATCCTTCAGACGCGCACAGCGCAGTTGGAACAACGTTCCGTTCAGTTACGGACGGCTGCCGAGGTGGCCCGGGAGATGACGGCCTTGCGCTCCCTGGACGAGCTGCTCTCTCGGACCGTGGACCTTATCGTCGAGCGTTTCAATCTCTATCACGTGGGACTCTTCCTGGTCGATGACGTGGGCGAATATGCCATTCTCCGCATGGCTGCCGGACATGCAGCGGATCAACTCATTGCGCGTGCCCCGCGCATACTGGTCGGCGGTGAGGGGACCGTGGGATACGTTACGAGTACGGGGCGGCCGTATCTGGTGAATGACGTCACGCAGGACGAGCGGTTTTTGGATAATGAGTTCCTTCAGGAGACGCGTTCCGAGTTGATGCTGCCCATGCGCGCTGGCGGCGAGATCATCGGGGCCATGGGGGTGCAGAGTGATCGCTACGACGCTTTTGATGAGGATGACCTGGCGGTCCTCCAGGCTGTGGCCGACCAGTTGGCGGTCGCGGTGGAGAACGCCCGCATGCTGGATGAGCTGCAGCAGAAGGTTCTAAAATTGGAGTCGACGGTGGGCGAGGTCACTCAGGAGACCTGGGAAACCGTCGCCGCTCGGCTGCAGGCGGCTGGCTACCGCTACCGACGCATGGGCGTGGAGCCGGCGCGCGAGCGAACGCCGGAGATGGAACGGGCCCTGACGGAAGGGGAGAGCGTGCTGCGGTCCGGCGCCAATGGAGACGGAGAGAGTATCTTGGCCGTCCCCCTACGGCTACGCAACCAGGTCATCGGGGTGCTGAACTTGCGATTTGAGGGCGCTGAACCCTCCAAAAACGTCCTTGAACTGATGGAAAACCTGGCGGAGCGGCTGGCGTTGGCGCTGGAGAACGCCCGGCTCTACGAGGAGACACAACGGCGCGTCGTCCGTGAGCGGAAAGCGGTGCAGATTACCAGTGAGGTGCGGTCCGTATTGAACGTGGAGAATATCCTGGAACGGGCCCTTCAGGAGTTGGGACGTTCCATGGGCGCGGTTGACGGTTGGATTCAGTTGGAGGAAGAGGTATTTGAACCTACTTCGAGCGAGGACTAGCCCAGGCGTGAATTCTGGATTACACGCGTTG